>NZ_JBEYYT010000164.1:0-18774 GCF_040645715.1 Spirillospora sp. NPDC046719
CGTCGCTCGCGGCGGCCGACAGGGTGCTCGTCACCTCCCGGCGGACGGCCGCGGCGGGATCGTCGAGCAGCGCCAGGAGGCCGGGCAGCGCGGCGGCCCACGCGCCCGGCCAGCCCGGGTCGACGCCCGTGACCGTGTTCGCCTCGTGGGCGAGCCGTCCCAGCAGGTCGAGCAGGCCGATCCGGTCGGCGGTGTCCGGCGACGACACCAGTTCGACCAGGTAGGGCAGGGCTGCGGTGGCGGCGTCGCAGACGAACCCGCCCTGGTGGTGGATCCTGGCGTCCAGCTCGCCGACCGCGTCGGTGGACGGGTCGCGCTCGTCCGCGATGGCGCGCAGCAGGTCCGGGACGTCCTCGGCGGACCCGTACGCGTGCTGCAAGGAGGACCAGTCGATGCGGTCCAGGTCCCGGAGGAGCGTCACAAGACGGAGATCATTCCACGGAACCGGTGTAGGCGGCGATGGTGCGGTCCGCGCGGGCACGGGCGTCGGCCTCGGCGGTCCCGGAGGCGGCGTCCGCGGCGTACCAGCCCTCCGCGCAGCCGGTCATGAAGTCGCGGGCCTCGTCGGACGCCTGCCACTCCGGACCGAGGTCCGCCGGGACGTCCTTCCCGGTCGACAGGTGCAGGGAGAGGCCGAGCAGGCCCATGTCCCAGCCGACGCCGACGGCTCCCGGGCCGAACTGCTCCCAGTGGTCGTCGACGTGGGTGATGTGCTCCAGCTCGAACCGCGTCCGGTCGCCGTCCTCGGGCGTCAGCCGCACCTCGATCCAGCTGGTCTGGCCGGCGAACTCCCAGGTGGCGAAGAAGCTCTTGGGCGGGTCGCAGCGCTCGACGGTGCCGCCGGCGTTGCCTTCGAGCTGGTACCGGCCGCCGGGGCGCAGGTCGCCCGAGACGGGCAGGAACCAGCGCGGGATCCGCTCGGCGTTGGTGACGGCGTCCCACACGTCCTCGACGGGGGCGGCGTAGGTCTGGCTGATGACGACGGCGCGGGCGGTGCCGGCCTCCATCTCGCGCTCGCCGACCCGGCGGCGCACGGCGTTGATCTGCCCGGTCACTTCGATCATGGTTCCTCCTCGGTCCGGCGTGCGCGCCGGCCCCTGGCGATCTCGGTGGCCAGGGCGTCCAGATGCGGCGTCCAGTAGCGGCGGAAGCGGTCGAGCCAGGCGTCGATCTCCTGGAGCGGCGCGGTGCCGACGCTGTAGAGGCGCCGTGTCCCGTCCGGCCGGACGACCGCGAAGCCCGCCTCCCGCAGCACCCTGAGGTGCTGCGATACGGCGGGCTGCGAGATGCCGAACTCCTCCCGGACGACCGACGACACCGCGCCCGAGGACCGCTCGCCGTCGGCGAGCAGTTCGAGGATGCGGCGCCGGACCGGGTCGCCCAGCACATCGAAGGCGTGCACGGCCCTCAATATATGGCCTCGGCTTATATAAGCCAAGCCTTAAACAATGAGGGCGGGCACGGGTCCGCGGGTCAGCGTCCGGCGAGGAGGTCCTCGAACGGGACGGGTTCCTCGTACGGGTCGGCCTTCGCGGCCGCGGGACGCCCGGCGATCGCGGCGGCGAGCTCGGCGCCCGCGCGGGCGATGCGGTCGGGCAGCCCGGTCTCGGCGCTCCCCCAGTCCTCCGACGCCGCGAACACCGCCGTCGGCATGGCGTTCGCGCGCAGGTAGGCGAACAGCGGGCGCATCGCGAAGTCGATGGCCAGGGAGTGCCGGGCGGTGCCGCCGGTCGCGCCGAGCAGCACCGGCCTGCCCTCCAGGTCACCGCGCTCGATCACGTCGAAGAACGTCTTGAACAGGCCGCTGTAGGACGCGTTGAAGACCGGCGTCACCGCGATCAGCCCGTCCGCGCCGGTCACCGCCTGGACGGCGGTCCGGAACTCCCCCGACGGGAAACCGGTCAGGTTCGCGTCGACCATCGCGTGGGCGTGGTCGCGGAGCTCGACGGCCTCCACGGCGACGTCGCCGCCGAGCGCCTTCGCGGCCGACTCGGCGAGGCGGTCGGCGAGCAGCCGCGTGGACGACGGCCGCCCGAGCCCCGCCGAGACCACGGCGAGCGTCGTCATCGGGTCACCTCCGCGTTCTCCTTGGCCGCGACCAGCGCGGCGTGCGTCGGCGCGGTCGCCGGGACGTGCGCGGGCCGCAGCGACTCGAACTCCTTGCGCAGCACCGGGACGACCTCCTCGCCCAGCATGTCGATCTGCTCCAGGACGGTCTTCAGCGGCAGTCCCGCGTGGTCCATCAGGAACAGCTGCCGCTGGTAGTCGCCGAAGTGGTCGCGGAACGTCAGCGTCCGGTCGATGACCTGCTGCGGGCTGCCGACGGTCAGCGGCGTCTCGCGGGTGAAGTCCTCCAGCGACGGGCCGTGCCCGTAGACGGGCGCGTTGTCGAAGTAGGGCCGGAACTCGCGGACGGCGTCCTGGGAGTTCTTCCGCATGAACACCTGGCCGCCGAGGCCGACGATCGCCTGGTCGGCGGACCCGTGCCCGTAGTGCTCGTAGCGGCGCCGGTACAGGCCGATCAGCCGCTGGAAGTGGTCGGTGGGCCAGAAGATGTGGTTCGCGAAGAACCCGTCGCCGTAGTAGGCGGCCTGCTCGGCGATCTCCGGGCTGCGGATCGAGCCGTGCCACACGAACGGGGGCGCCCCGTCCAGCGGGCGCGGCGTCGAGGTGAACGACTGGAGCGGCGTGCGGTACTTGCCCTCCCAGTCGACGACGTCCTCGCGCCAGAGCCGGTGCAGCAGGTGGTAGTTCTCGATGGCGAGCGGGATGCCGTCGCGGATGTCCTTGCCGAACCAGGGGTAGACGGGCCCGGTGTTGCCGCGCCCCATCATCAGGTCCACCCGCCCGTCCGCGAGGTGCTGGAGCATCGCGAAGTCCTCGGCGATCTTCACCGGGTCGTTCGTGGTGATCAGCGTGGTCGAGGTGGACAGGATCAGCCGCTCGGTGCGCGCCGCGATGTAGCCGAGCATCGTCGTCGGGGAGGACGGCACGAACGGCGGGTTGTGGTGCTCGCCGGTGGCGAAGACGTCGAGCCCCGCCTCCTCGGCCTTGAGCGCGATCGCGACCATCGCCTTGATCCGCTCGGCCTCGGACGGGGTCCGGCCGGTGGTCGGGTCGGTGGTGACGTCGCCGACCGTGAAGATCCCGAACTGCATGCCGGCCTCCAAGTAGTAGAAGTTTCAATTACCCTACCGAACCCCGGCCCCCGCCCCGCTATTCCGGTTCCCGGCGCGCGCTACGGCACGGACTTCTCGAGCGCCTCCAGCAGCCAGAAGTGCAGCGCGCCGAGGGTCAGCGGCTCCCCCGTGACCAGGTGGAACAGCTCCCAGTACCGGGCCACGCGGGCATCGCGCTCCACGGCGGCGTCGGCCAGGATCCGGCGCCGGAACTCCGGCGTGTCCCTGGCGCTCCTCCCCGCGGCGTGGGCGTCGACGAACCGGTCCAGCGCCGCGCCGGGCCCTGGCGGCGCCCCCGCCAGGACCAGCGGCGCCGCCAGCTCCATCGCCTCGCTCATCCCGGCCAGCAGCGACTCCTCGTCGCCCACGGCCCGCACGTTCGACCGCGCCTGCTCCAGCAGCCTGCGGTTCAGCGACCGGTCCCCGGTCAGCACGACCATCTCGGCGTAGGCGACCACCTGCGCCGGGGACGGGTCGGCGGGCGGCGGCGGGACCACCCGCTCCAGGAACGCCTCGACCCGCTCGTCCGGCAGCGGCGCCATGATCCGGCGCAGCCAGAACTCCACCAGCGCGGCGCGCGCGGCACGGCCGTCCTCGGCGGCCGCGAGCAGGTCCAGCCGCGCCGCCCGCCGGTCCGCCGGTGCCGCCTCCACCGCGCCCAGCGCGGCGCGGCGCCAGGCCAGCGCCGACATCTCCGCCTCCAGCGCGGCCCGCTCGGCGGCCACCGCCTCGCCGAGCGACCGCTCCCCCGCCAGGACGGCCGTGATGGCGGGCAGGCCGAGCCCGAGGCCGCGCAGCCGCCGGACGAGCCGCAGCCGGTCGGCGGCCGCCGCGTCGAACCGGCGGTGCCCGCCCGCGCTGCGCGCCGGTTCGAGGATCCCCTCGTCGCAGTAGAACCGGATCGTCCGGACGGGGACGCCGGTCAGCGCCGCCAGATCGCCGATGCCGAGGACCCCCGATCCTGTGGCGCCGGTCACACTCACTTGAACCTCCACCGGGCTGGAGTTCCTACGGTACGGGCACGACGTCCACGAGGAGGGAGCGAACATGGACGACACGGTGCTCGGCGCCCACCGCATCGCCGAGGCGCTGCGCGAGCACACCGAAGGGATGGCCGGGGCCGTCGCCGGCGCGGACCCGGACACCGCGGTGCCGACCTGCCCGGACTGGACCCTGCGCGACCTCGTCGGCCATATCGGCCAGGCGCACCGGTGGGCCGCCGGGTTCTTCCGCGCAGGCGAGACCGACCTGGTCACGGAGCTGCCCCGGACCGTGCCCGGCGCGCCGGAGGACTGGCCCGGCTGGCTGCGCACCGGCGCGGACGACCTCGTCCGGGTCTTCGAGGCGGACCCGGACCGCACCGTCGCGCACCCGCTCATGGGCCCGCGCCCGGCCGCGATGTGGCTGCGGCGGATGCTGCACGACACGGTCGTCCACCACGCCGACGCCGCCCTCACCGCCGGCGTCCGGTACGAGGTGGCGGCCGACGTCGCGGCCGACGGGATCACCGAGTGGCTGGGGCTGCTGTCCGAGCCCGCCGCGGTGGAGCTCCAGCCGCGGCTCGCCGAGCTGCGCGGGCGGGGCGAGACGCTGAGCCTGCGCCCGTCCGAGCCGTCCGTGCCCGGATGGGTGATCACCCGCGCGCCGGACGCGATCCGCTGGGAGCGCGCCGACCGGGACGGCGACATGACCATCGCCGGGCCCGTCCGGAACCTCCTGCTCGTGTTCGCGCGGCGTCTCCCGCCCGACGGCGCGGAGGCGAAGGTGACCGGCGACCGGGCGCTGCTGGACCACTGGCTCGCCCGCACCGCGTTCTGACCTCCACACTGGGGCGATGGCGGACGAGTGGGACGAGTGGCGGGCCGACCCTCGCCGGGACGACCTGGCCGCGTTCGCGGCGGTCGAGGACGACCGCGCCGGATCGCATCCCGGCGTCCGCCATGTCCGGGCCCTGGGGACGATGTACCGGTTCGACATCCACCATCCGGGCGACGTGGACACCTATCCCGACCGGCAGCGCCAAGAGGTGCGAGGCATGCGGGGGCCGGACGGGCGGGAGCGCCGCGTCGCCGAGGGTGAGACATGGCGGTTCGCCTGGTCCTGGTACCTGGCGGGGGCGTTGCGGGCGACGGCGGCCTTCACGCACGTCCAGCAGTTCTTCGCCTCGGTCCCCGGCGGCGGGCCGGGCGGCGGACCGGTCCTGGTGACGTCGCTGCGGCGGCGCGGCGGCCGCGACCTGCTGGAGCTGAACGCGATCCGGTCGGGCGTCGTCGTCGGCGCCGCCGACCTCGGCCCGCTCCGCGGCCGGTGGATCGGCGTCGGGATCGAGGCGCGGTTCGCCGCGGCCCCGCACGGGCGCGTCCGCTGGACGATCACGGCCGGCGGGCCGGACGGCGCCGGGGACGCGGTCGCCGACGTCGAGCGCGGCGGGCTCGACCTGCGCCCCGGCGCGGCGGGCGTCTCCCCCAAGTGGGGCGTCTACCGGTCGCTGAAGGACCCGGCGCGGCTCGGCGACGCGCACCTCCTCATCAAGGATCTTCATGCCCGCCGATTGCGGCATTTCGGGTGACCGCGGCGATACGGTGCAGGGGCGGCGCCGGAACGGGCCGCCCGGAAAGCCCCCGCGGCCACCGGAGACCCCCTGAGGAGGAACCGTTGAGCCAGCCTTCGACCGTCCCCGGGTCCTTGCGCGACGACGCCGCCGCCCTGCAGGACGACCTCGCCCGGCTCCGCGGCGCGCTGCACCGCGAGCCCGAGCTCGGCCTGGACCTGCCCCGGACCCAGGAGAAGGTGCTCGCGGCCCTCGACGGCCTCCCGCTGGAGATCACCACCGGCGAGCGGCTGACCTCGGTGACGGCGGTGCTGCGCGGCGCCCGCCCGGGCCCGACGGTGCTGCTGCGCGGCGACATGGACGCGCTCCCCGTGACCGAGCGCGGCGACGCCGCCGTGGTCTCGCGGGTCGGCGGGGTGATGCACGCCTGCGGCCACGACCTGCACACCACGATGCTGGCGGGCGCGGCGCGGCTGCTCGCGGCCCGGCGCGACGACCTCGCGGGGAACGTGGTGTTCATGTTCCAGCCCGGCGAGGAGGGCCTCGGCGGCGCGCGGATCATGATCGAGGAGGGCGTGCTGGAGGCGTCCGGCGAGCGCCCCGTCGCCGCGTACGCGCTGCACGTGTTCTCCGCGGCGCTGCCGCAGGGGATGTTCGTGACCCGGGGCGGGCCGATCATGGCGGCCGCGGACCGGCTGCGGGTCACCGTCCGGGGCGTCGGCGGGCACGGGTCCATGCCCCACCTGGCGAAGGACCCGCTTCCGGCCGCCTGCGAGATGGTCACCGCGCTGCAGACGATGGTGACCCGCGCGTTCGACCCGTTCGACCCGGTGGTGCTGACGATCGGGTCGTTCCACTCCGGCACGATGGACAACGTGATCCCGGACGAGGCGAGCTTCTCCGGCACCGTCCGGTCGTTCTCCCCGGCGTCGCACGAGAAGCTGAAGGAGCGGACGGTCGAGCTGGTGCGGGGCCTCGCGAAGGCGCACGGCCTCGACGTCGACGTCAGTTACGTCCAGGACTACCCGGTGACGATCAACGACGGCGCCGAGGCCGCGTTCATGGCGGACACCATCCGGGAGGTGTACGGGGAGGAGCGCTACTTCGACTCGCCGCAGCCGTTCCCCGCCTCGGAGGACTTCTCGTTCGTGTGCGACGAGGTACCGTCGGCCTTCGTCGTGATGGGCGCGTGCCCGTCCGGCGCCGACCCGGGCAAGGCGGCCGTGAACCACTCCGCCGACGCCCGCTACGACGACGCCGTGCTCGCGGACGGCGCCGCGCTCTACGCCGAGCTGGCCGCCCGGCGGCTGGCGCGGGAGAACTGACCGGCACGGGGAACCACCACGGGGAACCGACGCGCGACCGGTGCGGAGCAGCCGAAACATTCCGGCCCGCCCGGTCGTCAGACTGGGGGGCGGGGCGGACCCGCGCCGCACGGCATGGAAACGGGACGGGGCGGGACCGGCGGTCCCCCGCGGCGGATCGGAGGGCGCCGGTGTTCATCGGGCTGCTGACGGCGGTGGGCGCGTCGGCCTGCTACGGGACGGGATCGGTCCTGCAGGCGCTCGGCGCCAGGCGGTCCGCGGCGCGCGAGACCGCCGCGGGCGCCGGGTCCACCGAGTACGGCGGGCCGAGCCTGTCCGCCACCGCCAAGGCCGTCGTGACGTGGGAGTTCATCGTCGGGACGGTGCTGGACACGGCCGGGTTCGCGCTCGGCGCGCTGTCGGCGAAGCTGGTGCCGCTGTTCCTGTCCCAGACGGTGATCAGCGCGAACCTGGTGATCACCGCGGTGCTCGGCATCTGGGTGCTCGGGATCCGGCTCGTCCGGCCGGAGTGGATCTCGATCGGGGTGGTGTGCGCCGCGCTGGTGCTGCTCGCCGGCACCGCCGGGCACGAGGGCGCCGGGCGCGTCGCGATCGGCTGGCACTGGGGGCTGCTCGGGGTGTCGGTGCTGCTCGTCGCCGCGGCGCTGCCGATCGTCCGGCTGATGGGCTCGCGCGCCGCGATCCCCGCCGGCCTGCTGTCGGGGCTGTGCTTCGGCGCGGTCGGCGTCGGCGTCCGGATCCTCAACGGCACCGACCCGCTCGCCTGGCGGGACCTGCTCGGCGACCCCGCGCTGTACGCGATCGCGATCGCGGGCCTCGGCGGGATGTACTTCCACACGCTCGCGCTGCAGATCGGGTCGATCAACGGCGCGACGGCGGCGCTGGTGGCGGGCGAGACGGTCGTCCCGGGGATCATCGGGGTGCTGTGGCTCGGGGACGCCTCGCGCGACGGCATGGCGGTCCCGGCGGCCGTCGGGTTCGTGCTGGCCGTCGCCGGCGCGGTGGCGGTCGCCTGGTACGGCAACCCGCACGTCCCCGGCGTCCGCGAGCCCGAACCGGCCGAGAGCGTCGGGGGCTGAGCGGCGCCCGCCGGTCGGGCGGTCGGGCGTCCGGGCGGTCAGCCCTCGTGGACGGCCTGGATCTCCAGGGCGATCGCGATCGTGTCGCCGAGCATGACCTTGTCGCCCTGCAGCGGCACGTTGAACTCGATGCCGAAGTCGCGGCGGCTGATGGACGCGGTCGCGGTGAAGCCGGCGCGGGTGCCGCCCCATGGGTCGGACCCGATGCCATGGAACTCGGTCAGCAGCCGGACCGGCCGCGTGACGTCCTTGACCGTCAGCTCGCCGTCCAGGTGGTAGCGGGGGCGCTTGGCCCGGCGGCCGATCGTGGCGCGTTCCACCCCGGTCCCGCGGAACGTCATGACCGGATGGCGCTGGACGTCGAGGAAGTCGGCCGAGCGGACGTGCTCGTCGCGCTCGGGGCTGCGGGTGTCGATCGAGCCCATCCTGATCTCCGCCCGCGCGGTGGAGTCCATCGGGTCGTCACCGATCACGACCTCGCCGCCGAAGTCGGGGAACGAGCCGCGGACGGTGGTCATCAGGTGCCGGATCGTGAAGGTGATCTCGGAGTGGACCGGGTCGATGGACCAGCGGCCCGGCGCGAGGCCCCCCACCTCGTCCCCCATGACAAATCCCCCTAAAGAGCGCAATCAGGTTCAAACACGAAAAGTTACCGTAAACCAGTCCATGATCGTTGTGACGGCGCGGCCAGGGGGAATGCTCTCCAGATGATCGGCGAACACGTGCTGGCCGGATACGTCCACGACGCGGGCGGCCGGGAGGCCCTGGACCTGGCGCGCGCCATCGTCGCCCTCACCGGCGGCGAGCTGAGCGTCGCCACCGTCCACCCGCCGGGCCGCGCGGGCGCCGCCGGCGAGGCCCACGCCCTGCTGGAGCAGGCCGCCGAGCTGCTCGGCGAGCAGCCGGCCGAGCTGCTCGTCCAGGAGAGCCGCAGCGTGGGCCGCGGCCTCACCGCGCTCGCCGGCCGGATCGGCGCCGACCTGATCGTCGTTGGCTCCCCGGAGGGCGGCGCGCGGGGCCGGATCGGCGTCGGCGCCGCCGCCGACCACCTGCTGCACTCCGCGACCGAGGCCGTCATGCTCGCCCCCGCCGGCTACACGCCGCCCGACGAGCTCGGCCGCATCACCGTCATGTACGTCCGCCGCCCCCAGTGCGACGAGGCCGTGATCCGCGCCGCCCAGGCCGCCGACCGGCTCGACGTCCCGCTCCGCCTGGTCACCCTCGCCATCGGCGACGTCGACGCCGAGCGGCTCCGCGACGACCTCGCGCTCGCCATCCGCCTGGCCGTCGAGTCCGCCGAGCTGCCCCCCGAGGACGTCAGCGCCGACCTGGCCGAGGGCGACGACGTCGCCGACGCCCTCGACGACCTCGACTGGCCCGACGGCGAGCTGCTCGTCTGCGCGTCCAGCGAGGACGCCGCCGCCCACCGCGTCTTCCTCGGCGAGGTGGCCGTCAAGGTGCTGCGCGCCGCCCCCTGCCCGGTGACCGTCCTGCCGAGAGGCTACTTCTGACGGGCCACTTCCGACGGGCTACCCCCGAGTAGCCCGTTATGACCGCTTTCCCGGAACGGCTTGCCGCCCCCGGTTTACCTCGACTACATTCCAGCGAGACCGGAACGTGACCTTGGAACGAGGCACCGACCGGATCCCCGGTCGGGCGCCCCCTGCCCGAGTCGGCGAGTCGGCAGGGAGCGAGATGGACCCGATCGGCAAGAAGCTGCTCGACGTGGCGCAGGCCCAGCTCGGATACACCGAGCACGGCAGCGGCTACACCAAGTTCGGC
The DNA here is from genome assembly GCF_040645715.1 of Spirillospora sp. NPDC046719. Classification (NCBI taxonomy): domain Bacteria; kingdom Bacillati; phylum Actinomycetota; class Actinomycetes; order Streptosporangiales; family Thermomonosporaceae; genus Spirillospora; species Spirillospora sp. NPDC046719. The sequence continues at coordinate 9,917 of NZ_JBEYYT010000164.1, forward strand.
GACTGGTACGCCAAGCACATCGACGGCGACCACGACTCGTACTTCAAGACGGCCCCGTGGTGCGACATGTTCCTCGCCTGGGCCGCCGACAAGGCCGGCGTCGCCGAGCAGGCCGGGCAGTTCGCCTCCACCGTCGACCACGCGAAGTGGTTCAAGGAGCACGGCGCCTGGGGCCACACCCCCGAGCCCGGCGCCCTCGTCTTCTACGACTGGTCCGGCTCCGGCGACATCGACCAGATCGACCACGTCGGCATCGTCGAGAAGGTCGACGGGCACACCCTCCACACCATCGAGGGCAACGCCGACGGCTACAAGCTCATGCGCAAGACCCGCAGCATGGACGACGTCGTCGGGTTCGGCTACCCGGGCAGGATCCAGGTCACCGAGGCCAAGTACGCCCCCAAGCACGCCGCCCCCGCCACCACCGTCGACAAGGTCGGCGCCCCCGCCACCACGACGCACACCCACGAGGAGCAGCACAGCGGCTCCGGCGGGCAGCAGCTCCCCGCGCAGGACGTCGTCCTCGGCGGCATCCTCGCCTTCGTCCTCTGCGGCACCGTCGCCCTCGCCGCCGGACGCGCCGCCGCCGCGAAGGCCCCCACCACGCCGCCCATCCGGGTCCGCAAGCGCGGCAAGCACCACCGTCCCGCGACGCCCGTCGCCCTCCCGGCCGACGTCACCCCCGCCGACCTGGACGCCGCGGACGCCGGCACCACCGTCATGCCCGCGCTGTCCCTCGCCGCCGCCCACGAGGCCGAGGACCGCGAGTTCTGGGGCCGCATCGCCCACCTGGAGGAGGACAAGGAGCTCGCGTTCTGGAACTCGCTGCACGCGGAGGCCACCGAGTCCGCGGCCGGCTCCCCGGCCGGTTCCGAGCCCGGCTCCGCGGCCGACGAGTACGCAACCACTCCCGGATTCCGCTAGAGTTATTCATGCGCGCCGGGGGAAACCCCGGAGCCGACAAGCGGACGTGGCTCAGTTGGTAGAGCATCACCTTGCCAAGGTGAGGGTCGCGGGTTCGAATCCCGTCGTCCGCTCTGAGAGGTCCGTGAGGCCTCGCTCTGGTGGAGTGGCCGAGAGGCGAGGCAACGGCCTGCAAAGCCGTGTACACGGGTTCAAATCCCGTCTCCACCTCGCAGTACACGCAGAGCAGTAACGCAAGGGCGATTAGCTCAGTGGGAGAGCGCTACCTTGACACGGTAGAGGTCACTGGTTCAATCCCAGTATCGCCCACGCACGAATCAGGAGTGGCGGGTCCGCGGATAACGCGGGCCGCCACTCCTTCGTCGTAGTGACGCCATCTCCGGCGTGAGGCCCTTGTCCGGCCGCCGGTCAGCCGCGCGGTCGCTGGGCCTGGACCGCCCTTGCGGCGGCCTCGGCCAGGCGCTCGGACCGCGCGCAGCGCTCGGCGCTGGGCACGTCTCCCGTCACGGTCAGGTTCAGCGACTCCACCTTCTGGCTCCCGTGGAACCAGAAGGTCCGGTGGACGACGTCCGTCTCGCACCCGTCACCTTCGTCCGGCCACACGAACGCGGGCCGGCCCGCCAGACGGATCGGGCGGCCGCCGCGGCCGTCCTGCGGGTCGCCCTGGTCGAACAGCAGCCTCACCCCCAGCCGCCCCGCGCCGGACCAGTCGCACCCCCAGTGCGCGAAACGCGGCTCCGGAGGGGGAGCGGAACCGAGCGAGGTCCGCAGGACGGAGGCGCCGAGCAGCGCGCAGGCGTCCCGGTGGATCAGCGAGTTCCCCGGGCGCCGCAGCCGCCGCCGGGCGAGCGGGCCGCGATGGAGCACTCCCGTCGCGTGCTCGACGGCCGCGTCGGCGATGGCGCACAGCGGCGCGCGCGGCGGCCTCTGTGTCGCCGAGACGTCGACGGTGCCGCCGCCACCGGTGGCGGGCAGCCGGATCTCGCGATGGCACTCCTGGCCCTCCTGCGCCTCGGCGACGACCCGGAACCCGTGGAGATCGCGGACCGGCCCGGCGGGCGGGTCGTCCACCACGCCGAGGAGTTGCAGCTCCACGTCCACCTGCTCCTGGTTCGGCGGCTGGACGGTGACATCGCACCGGTCGAAGTCGCCGTAGTAGGGGTCCAGCTTCGCCGTGCCGAACCGCGTGACGACGGCGGGATCGGCGAGCGCGCAGGGATCGGCCGACCGCTGATCCCCCATGGACGCGCGCGGCGTGCCGCCGGGCTCCCAGAGGATGCCGGGCTGCCAGAGGAAGACGACCGCCGCCAGCGCGAGCGCCGGTACGGGCGCCACCGCCGCCAGGGTGAGGGCCCTGCGGCCGCGCCGCCGTGCCGGGACGGCGTCGATCCTGGTCTCGCGCGGCGGTTCCAGCCCGGCGCGCACCTCCGCCAGGCTCGGCCGCTTGGCCGGGTCCGGGTGCAGCATCCGCTTGACCAGGGCGCGGAGCGGCCCGGTCTCCCCGGCCAGGGCGCCCCTGCGGCGCGCGGCGCCGCCGCGCCCCGGAGAGCGGCCGGTGATGAGGGCGTGCAGGGTGACGCCGAGGGAGTAGACGTCCGACGCCGGTTCGGGCGCCCCGAGAGGGACCTCGGGGGCGGCGTAGCCGGGCGTGTAGGAGAGGGGGCCGTTCGGGGTGATCGTTCCGCTGCCGTGCAGGCGGTACGCGGCGCCGAAGTCGGCCAGCTTCGCGGTGCCGTCGTGGTCCAGGAGGATGTTCCCGGGCTTGATGTCGCAGTGGACGATCTCCTTCGCGTGCAGCGCCTCCAGCGCCCCGGCGACCTGGGCGCAGAGGCGCGCCGCCTCCCATGGCGGAAGCGGCGTCCCGCCCGCCAGGCCGCCGCCCGGCACATAGGCCATGACCAGCCAGGACTCGGGATCCTCAGCCGGGCCAGTGAAGACCGCGTCGTACAGGGTGACCACGTGCGGGTGCTCGAACTTCGCGAGCGCGCGGGCCTCGGCGCGCAGCAGGGCGGCGCCGGCCCTGCCCGCGTACTTCGGGCCGGGCCGTTTGACGACCACGTCCCGGCCGAGGACGGCGTCCCTGGCGAGCCACACCTCGCCCGTCGCTCCCCCGACGAGCGTCCGGACGAGCCGGTAGCGGTCGGCGACCACGTCTCCCTCGCGCACGGGCGCTCCTCTCGGCCGGGGGAAATGACACGTTCCGTGCACGGCCGAATGTACTGGGTGACCATCGGAGCGCGCGGCGTTTCCGGGCTCCCTGCCGGGGGAGGCACCTTTCGTGATCATGATGGAGGGGGCGCGGGCGTGGTCTGGCTGATCCTCATCGGCGCCGGGCTGATGGAGACGGTGTGGGCGGCGGCGCTGGAGGCGTCCCACCAGTTCTCCAGGGTGGGGCCGACCGTCCTGTTCCTGGCGGCGCTCGCGTTGAGCATGGTGGGGCTCGGGCACGCGCTCCAGTCGCTGCCGCTCGGGACCGCGTACGCGGTGTGGACGGGGATCGGCGCGGTCGGCGCGGCGGTGTACGGGATGGCGGTCCTGCACGACCCGGTGACGTTCGCCCGGATCGTGTGCCTGCTGCTGATCGTCGCCGGGGTCGTCGGGCTGCGCTTCGTCGCCGCCTGACCGGCCTCCCGGCCGGCCGTCCGGTCAGCCGCCCGACCGGAGGAGCCCGGGCAGGCCGGCGACGGACTCCAGCAGGTGGGTGTGGCGGTGCCGGCCCAGCTCGGCGGCCGGGGTGGCGCCCGTCGTCACCGCGACGACGTAGCGGACGCCCGCGTTGCGGCCGGCGGCGAGGTCGTTGGGGGTGTCGCCGGCGACGAGGACGCGGTCCACGCCCCGCACGCCCGCCAGTTCCATCGCCCGGAAGATCATGTAGGGGGCGGGGCGGCTCGCGGTGACGTCGTCGGCGGTGACCAGGCCGTCGACGGTACCGGGGACGGTCCAGCCCAGCGCGTCCAGGATCGACAGGGCGATGTCGCGGGAGTAGCCGGTCTGCAGGACGACCTTGACGCCCGCGGCGCGCAGTTCCGCGATCGCCTCGGTGACGCCGGGGAGGGCCTTCGGCGGGACGTCGGCGTAGGACTTGGTGAGGCGGGCGGTGAAGTCGGCGTACACCGTCTCGACGTCGCCCACGGGGGCCGCGCCGGTCAGTTCGGTCAGCAGGCCGGCGACGGCCTCGTGCTTGCTGGTGCCGGTCCAGCGGTGCAGGACGTCGGCGGGGACGGGGCGGCCGAGGTGCGCCGCGACGGCCCGCTCGAGCGCGGCGTAGACGGCGCCGCCTTCCTGGACGGTGGTGCCGGCCATGTCGAGCGCGGCGAGTTCGAAGGTCACAGGGCCTCTCCTGTCTCGGGGACGGTGCGGACGAGCGCGAGGTGGTGCGCCCGCTCGTTGGCGATGGTGAAGGTGGCGCGGTCGGGGCGGTAGCGGTCGTCGGCGTACTCGACGGGACGTCCGTCGGTGGTCCGCGCGGTGCGGCGCTCGCGCAGCAGCGGGCCGCCCTTCGGGACGCCGAGCAGGCGGGCGTCGTCGGCCGGGGCGGCGATCGCGTCGATGGTGTGGGTGGCGGCGACGATCTCCACGCCGCGGGCCAGCAGGCCCGCGTAGATGGAGCCGGCGTCGGTGTCGAACTCGAACAGCAGCAGGCCGATGTCGAGCGCGAACGTGCTGCGCTCCAGCATGACCGGCTCGCCGTCGAGCAGCCGGAGCCGCAGCACGTCGATGACCGGCTCGCCCGGCTCCAGCCGGAGCGCCTCGGCGGCGATCGGGTCGGCGCCGCGCCGGGCCAGCTCGATGGTGCGCTGGCCGGGCCGGTGCCCGGACCGCTCGACCCACGCGGAGAAGGACAGGAACGTCTCGAACGGCTGGCCCATCGGCCGCCGCCGGACGATGGGGCGGCGGCCCTGGCCGCCCTCGATGAGGCCCTCGTTGCGCAGCGTGGACAGCGCCTGCCGGACGGTGCCCCGGGAGGTCCCGAACTCCTCGACGAGCCGGGCCTCCGACGGCAGCGGCTCCCCCACGGCGAGGGCGCCGGAGACGATCCGCTCCCGCAGCGCGTCGGCGAGCCTGGCGTGCAGTGATCCCGACGTCATGGCCTGACCATACAAGGACCGGAAGCCGTCCTGTCAACGTGCGGGAACGTCCATGTTTTCCCAGGTGAACAGCCGGTTAACTTGTTTGTACAAGTAGCTCCGGCCGGTTGACGGGCGGCGGGGCGCGCCCCGAGTCTCGGGGCCATGACCCCCCTTCCTGCCACCCCCGTCGACCTCCTCGTGGTCGGCGCCGGCGTCGTCGGGCTGGCGCACGCCGCCGAGGCGCACCTGCGCGGGCTGACGGTCGCCGTCGTCGACCGCGACGCCTTCGCGGCGGGCGCCTCCGTCCGCAACTTCGGCCACGTCTGCGTGACGGCCCAGGACGGCGACGCGCTCCGGTACGCGCTGGCCGGGCGCGAGCGCTGGCTGCGGCTGGGCGCCGAGGCGGGCTTCGACGTGGCCGAGGCCGGCACGCTGGTCGTCGCGCGGCGGCCGGAGGAGATGGCCGTGCTGGAGGAGTTCGCCGCCGTGCGGGGCGGCGAGCAGGTGCGGCTGCTCGACGCGGCCGGCGTCGCGCGGCGGCTGCCCGGCGCCGAGGCGCTCGGCGGCGCGCACCTGCCGCTCGACCTGCGGCTGGACTCCCCCACTGCGATCCCCGCGCTGGCCGGCTGGCTGGCCGGGCAGGGCGTGCCGATCGCGCGGCGCACCAGCGTGCTGGCGGTGGAGCCAGGCCTGGTCCGCACGTCGCGCGGCGACGTCCGGGCCGCCCGGACGGTGCTCGCGGTCGGCCACGACCTGGACCGGCTGCTGCCGGACGTCGCCGACGCGGCCGGGATGACCCGCTGCCTGCTGCGGATGCTGGAGGTCGCCCCGCCGGGCGGCGTCCGGGTCGCGCCGGGCGTGCTGACCGGGCTGTCCCTGCTGCGCTACGGCGGGTTCACGGCGCGGCCGGCGGCCGCGGCGCTGCGCGAGGCCGTCGCCGCGGAGGCGCCCGAGCTGCTGGACGCCGGCGTGAACCTGATGTTCACGCAGCGTCCGGACGGCGCGATCGTGCTCGGCGACACCCACCACTACTCCGCCACCCACGCCCCGTTCGACGACGAGGGCACGGCGGAGATGCTGCTGCGCGAGGGCGCGCGGCTGCTCGGCGCCCCGTCGCTGCGCGTCCTGCGCCGCTGGCGGGGCCAGTACGCCTCGTCGGCGCGGACCGACGTGCTCGACGTCGAGGTGGCGAGCGGCGTCCGCGCCGTGTCCGTCACCTCCGGCATCGGAATGACGATCGCCCACGGGCTGGCCCCGGCCGTCCTGGACTCCCTCTTCTGACCCCTGACTCGATGAAAGGCCCTTCCATGCGCCGTTTCCGGCTCTCCCTCGCGCTCGCCGCGCTCGTCCCCGCGGCCGCCCTCGCCCTGACCGGCTGCGGCGACGGCTCGTCCGGCGCCGCGAAGGGGTCCTGCCCCGGCGGCAAGGTCCGCTTCGGCGTCGAGCCGTTCGAGGACGCCGCCAAGCTCACGCCCGCGTACAAGACGCTCGGCAAGGCCCTGGAGGCCAAGCTCGGCTGCCCCGTCGAGGTGCAGATCGTGCAGGGCTACTCCGCCGAGGTCCTCGCGCTGCAGAACAAGAAGCTCGACGTGGCGCAGTTCGGCCCGCTCGGGTTCGTGTTCGCGTCGCAGCGCACCGGCGCCGAGCCCGTCGTGTCCTTCGGGAATCCCGACAAGTCCGTGTCGACCTACAAGGCCGGCATCTGGGTGAAGAAGGACAGCCCGGTCGCGACCATCGCCGACCTCAAGGGCCGCACGCTCGCGCTCTCGGACGCCGGGTCGACGTCGGGCGACGCGCTGCCGCGCTACGCCATCCGGAAGGCGGGGCTGTCGGAGTCCGACGTCAAGATCCAGTACGCCGGCGGCCACCCGCAGTCGCTGCTCGCGCTGACCTACGGCAAGGTCGACGCCGCGGAGATCAACACCCAGCAGCAGGCGACCTCGACGTCCGAGCACCAGTTCGACGCCGCGAAGTACAAGCAGATCTGGGCGTCCGACCCGATCCCGAACGACCCGATCACCGTCGCCAAGGGCCTCGACCCGGCGTTCCGGACCAAGCTCGTCTCCGCGCTGACCTCGCTGTCCCCGCAGGACGTGGCGAAGGCGGGCGCGTTCCTCGACGTCGAGCCCGGCCCGCTCGTCCCGGTGACGAAGCAGACCTACCAGCCGCTGTTCGACCTCGCTCGGACGCTCGGCCTCACCGAGAAGAACCTGTAGCGCCATGACCGCCAACGCGCTCACGGTCCGCGGCCTGCGCAAGTCCTTCGGCGGCCGCACGGTGCTGTCCGGCTTCGACCTCGACGTGGCCCCCGGGGAGGTGGTCGCGCTCCTCGGGGCCAACGGGTCGGGCAAGTCGACCGCGCTGAAGTGCGTGGTCGGGCTCGTCCGCCCGGACGCGGGGCGGGCCGGGGTGTTCGGCACCGACCTGCTCGACGGGTCGCGGGCGGCCGACCGCGCCCGCACCCGCGTCGCCATGGTGTTCCAGCAGATCCATCTGGTGCGGCGCAGGACGGCCCTGGACAACGTCTGCGCGGGCGCGCTCGGCCGGCTGCCGCTGCGCCGGTCCTGGGCGCCCGCCGCCTTCCCGCGCGAGCTGCGCGAGGAGGCGATGGCGTGCCTGCACCGGGTCGGCCTGGCCGACCGGGCGCACGAGCGGGTCGCCGCGCTGTCCGGCGGGCAGCAGCAGCGGGTCGCGCTCGCCCGGGCCCTGTGCCAGCGCGCGGAGGTGCTGCTGGCCGACGAGCCGGTCTCCGCACTGGACCCGTCGGCGGCCGAGAACGTCATGGCCGTGATGACGGACCTCGCCCGGTCGGAGTCGATCGCGGTCGCGGCGGTGCTGCACCAGCCGGAGCTGGCCCGCCGCCACGCCGACCGGATGGTCGGACTGCGCGGCGGCCGGATCGCGTTCGCCGGCCCGGCCGCGGAGGTGTCCCAGGAGCAGGTGTCCGCCCTCTACGCCGCGGACGAGGAGGTCCACGCATGAGCGTTCTCACGACCGAGCGCGTCCCCGAACGGCTGCCCGTGCCGCGCAGGCGGCGCGGCCCCCGCACGCTGGCGATCGGCGGCGCCGTCGCCGCCGTCCTCGTGGCGCTGCACGTCGCCGCCTGGATCGGCACCGGGATGGACCTCGGGATGCTGGTCGACGGCTGGCACGGCATGGTCCGCTTCGTCTCCGAGGCCTTCCCGCCGGACCTCGCCTGGGACCCCGTCGTCAAGGACGGACTGCACGCCTGCCTGGTGACGCTGTGGATCGGGCTGCTCGGGACGACGCTGTCCATCCCGTTCACGATCGTGCTGTGCGCGCTCGGGTCGCGCGCCGTCAACGGCAACGCCGCCGTCTACCAGGCCGCGCGGGGCGTCATGTCGTTCCTGCGCGCCGTCCCGGACGTGGTGTTCGCGCTGATCTTCGTGACCGCGGTCGGGCTCGGCCCGTTCGCCGGGGTCCTCGCGCTGGTCTGCAACAACACCGGCGTGATGGGCAAGCTGTGGTCGGAGGCGATGGAGGAGGTCGACGACGGCCCCGCGCAGGCGCTGCGGATCGCCGGCGCGAGCCGCGCGCAGCTGGTCGCGCACGCGGTGCTGCCAGCGTGCGTGCCGCAGCTGGTCGGGCTGGTGCTGTACCGGCTGGACGTCAACGTGCGGGCGTCGCTGGTGCTCGGCCTGGTCGGCGCCGGGGGCATCGGGTTCCTCATCAACCAGTCGATCCAGGAGTTCCGGTTCGACCAGATGCTCACCTACATCCTGATGGTGCTCGTGCTGGTCGTGGCGGTGGACCTGCTCAGCTCCTTCGTCCGGCGCAGGCTCGCGCCGTGACCGCGCGCCGGGGCCCGGTCGCCATGGTGTGGCCGGGCGTGGGCGGGCGCCA
>NZ_JBEYYT010000165.1:0-18724 GCF_040645715.1 Spirillospora sp. NPDC046719
CCTCCGCCGTCGAGGCCGCGATCGTGGCCGAGGAGCTCGGCCGCGGCCCGGCCGACACCGCCTTCCTGGGGCCGACGCTGGCCACCGAGCTGCGGCGGCGCGCGGGCGCCGGGCCCGCCGCGGCCCCCGAGACGGTCCTGCTGCGCCCGGACCTCTCCGGCCTGGTCGTGCTGGAGGACGAGCGGGCGCGCTGCTCCGGTGTCGCGATCGACGCCCGGGGCGCCACGGCCGCCCTGGCGCTCGTCCGCTCCGGACACGGTCACGAGCTCGTCAGCGTCCCGGTGACGGGCGCGTCGCCCGGGCGCGACCTCACCCGTCCGGCGGCGGCGGTCGAGGAGGCGACGGCCGGGCGGATCCCGGCCGGGGGCCCGCTCAGCGCCGAGGACATCGAGGCGTGGTCGGCGTTCGCCCTCGCCCTGACCTGCGCCGATCTCGTCGGGACGATGCGCGGCGCGATCGACCTGGCCCGCGCCTACGCGGGCGTCCGGCGCCAGTACGAGGCGCTCATCGGCACCTTCCAGAGCGTCCAGCACATGCTGGCGGACGCGTTCGTCTCGGTCGAGGGATCGAGCAGCGTCACCCGCCACGCGGCATGGGCGGCCGACGCCCTCCCGTCCGGCGAGGCGCTCGCCGCCGCCGCGGTCGCGAAGGCGTACTGCGCGCGCGCCGCCCGCGACGTGTGCGAGACCGCCGTCCAGGTGCACGGAGGCATCGGCATGACGTGGGAGTGCCTCGCCCACGTCCACCTGCGGCGGGCGCTGTTGTCGGCGCAGCTGCTCGGCGACGTCGGCGCGAACCTGGCGCGCGTCGCCGCGCACCACAAGATCGGAGGCGGGCACGATGGACTTCGCTGACTCCCCGGAGGAGGCCGCGTTCCGCGCGCGGCTGCGGGCGTGGCTGGCCGAGCACAACCCGAAGCTGCCGCAGTCGTCGACGGCCGACGCGTACTGGGACGGGCAGGCGCCCTGGCACCGAGCCCTCTACGACGCCGGCTTCTTCGGGCTGTCGTGGCCGGAGGAGGTCGGCGGCCAGGGGCTGCCGACCGTGTACGACGCGATCCTCGACGAGGAGCTGGCGCTGGCCGGGGCGCCGCCGCGCCCGAGCCTCGGCTACCTGGTGCAGGGAATGCTGCGGCACGCCGGCGAGGACGTGCGCAAGCGCTTCCTGCCCGGCCTCGTCAGCGGGCGCGAGCGCTGGTGCCAGGGGTTCAGCGAGCCGGACGCGGGCTCCGACCTGGCGTCACTGCGCACCCGCGCCGTCCGGGAGGGCGACGAGTACCTGATCAGCGGCCACAAGGTGTGGACCAGCTACTCCGACGAGGCCGACTGGTGCCTGGTGCTCGCGCGGACCGATCCCGGCGTGCCCAAGCACCGGGGGCTGTCGGCGTTCGCCGTCCGGATGGACCAGCCGGGCATCGAGCAGCGGCCGCTCAAGATGATCAATGGGGTCACCCGCGAGTTCGGCGAGGTCCTGTTCGACGGCGCGATCGCGAAGGCGTCCGACATGATCGGGGCGCCGGGCGAGGGATGGCGGCTGGCGATGACCGTGGTCAGCCACGAGCGGGAGCCGGGCGAGCTGGGCTACGTCGCCCGCTACAGCAAGGCGGTCAACGAGCTCGTGGACCGCCTGCGCACCGAGGCCGGCCGGTCCACCGAGGAGCACGTGCGCGACGTCACCTGGGCGGTGATCGAGGCCGAGATGCTGCGGCTGCACGTGTGCCGGCGGCTCTCGGACCGGCTGGACGGGATCTCGCACGGACCCGAGGGCTCGGTGGACAAGCTGCTGATGACGCGTGTCGAACAGGCCGTCGGGCACGCCGCACTCGGCATGAGCAACCTCACCGGCGGCATCGAGGAGGACACGTGGCTGAGGATGTACCTCTACAGCCGGGCGCAGAGCATCATGGGCGGGACGTCGCAGATCCAGCGCAACCTGGTGGCGACGCGGATTCTCGGGCTCCCGGTCGCATGAGCGGGTCCGCGGTCGGCTACGGCCTGCCCCCGGAGGTCCAGGTGACCGCCGACGGGCCGATCAGGATCGTGACGCTCAACCGCCCCGGCGCCCTGAACGCCACCAACCACGTCCTCCACGAGGCCCTCGCCGACCTGTTCCCGTGCCTCGACGCGGACGAGGAGGCCCGCGCGGTCGTGCTGACCGGCGCGGGACGCGCGTTCTCGGCGGGCGGCGACTTCACCTACCTGGACGAGCTGACCAAGGACGACGCTCTCCGGCGGCAGACCCTCGTCGCCGCGCGCCGCATCGTCACCGGGATGGTGCAGTGCCGGCTGCCGATCGTCGCGGCCGTCAACGGCCCCGCCGTCGGGCTGGGATGCAGCCTGGCCGCGCTGTCCGACATCGTGTACATCGCGGAGAGCGCCCACCTCGCCGACCCGCACGTCATGGTGGGGCTCGTGGCCGCCGACGGCGGCCCGGTGACCTGGCCGCTGCTGACGAGCCTGCAGCTCGCCAAGGAGTACGCGCTGACCGGTGAGCGCATCAGCGCCCGCCGGGCCGCCGAGATCGGCCTGGCCAACCACGTCTGCGCCGACGGCGAGGTGATGGACACGGCGATGGCGTGCGCCCGCAGGCTGGCGGCGCTCCCCCGGCGGACGCTGGAGGACACCAAGCGCGTCCTCAACCTGCACCTGGAACGCGCCGTCCTCGCCACGCTCGACTTCGCGATCGCCGCCGAGGACCGCTCCTTCCTGTCGCCGGAGCTCCGGGCGACCCTGGACAGCCTGTTGACCAGCCGCAAGACGTCCCCGGGCCCCCCCGAGGGCGCGGGGCGACCGCCCCCGCGCCACCGGCGGTCGTCTCAGCGTTGTGTCAGAGGGGCGGTGCGGCCGGCAGGCGCCGCTCGCGGAGCAGCTCCTCTCCGAGCGCGCGGGTCAGCGTCCGCGCGTCGCCGAGAAGGCCGTCGAGGGTCAGGACCCGCCGGAAGTAGCGGTGGAAGTCGTGCTCGTCGGTGAATCCCACACCCGCCAGGACCTGCTGGCAATGGCGGGCCACCGTCCGCGCGTTGCGTCCGGCCACGGCCTTGGCCATCCCCGCGAGCAGCGGGGACGCCTCGCCGTCCGCCCCGGCCGCGGCGGTGGCGGCGGCTTCGGCGCCCTCGATCGCGACCAGGCACTCGGCCAGCCGGTGCCGGACGGCCTGGAACGCTCCGATCGGCTTGCCGAACTGGACGCGGGTCACGGCGTGCTCGCGCGCCAGGCGGAGCATCGTCCGGCTCGCGCCGATCAGCTCGTGCGCGAGCGCGATCCGGCCGGACGCCAGCGCGCCGTCCCAGGCCGCGGGCGCGATCCGGGTCGTGCCGGTGACGGAGGCGTCCCGCCCGCCGACCGCGACCAGTCCCAGCCGCGGATCGACGCCGCCGACCTGCCGGACCTCGATCTCGCCGGTGTCGGCGACGACCGCGTCCAGCCCGCCGTCCGGCCGCTCCGCGAGGACGACGGCGCGGTCCGCGGCGGCCATCCTCGGTCCGGCGAGGCCGCGCACCGCGAGGCGACCGTCCCGGACGGAACCCGGCGGGGCATGGGTCCCGAACTCGGGCAGGACGAACGCGGTGCCCGGACCGGCCGGCAGTCCCAGCGCGGACGTCAGCAGATCGTCCAGCGCGCCGGACGCCGCGTTCGCCGCGCCCTGGCGCGCGAACAGCAGCGCAATGACGGCGGCGCCCTCCTCCTCCAGGGCCTCGCGCCAGCCGACGTCGTCCAGCGCCGCCTCCACCGCCTTCACGGTCTCGTTCCGGAACGCCCGCTCGAGGCTCTCCGCCAGCAGCCCGGCGGTCTCGGCGTCCATCATCGGTCGCCCCTCAGGTCGAGAAGGCGGCGCGCGATGATGTCGCGCTGGATCTCGGCGCTGCCGCCGTAGATCGTCGCCGCCCGCGAGTACAGGAACTCGGTGCGCCAGCGGTCGCCGTCCGGACCGTCCCCGATCGCGATGTCCGCCGGGACCACGTCCGCGACCAGGTCGAACACCGCCTGCTCGGTGGTCGCGAGCAGCACCTTGTCGATCGAGGTCTCCGGCCCCAGCCGCTCCCCCCGCGCCATCCGGTGCTGCGTCGAGCGCGAACGCGCGTGGAAGGCGAACGCCATCTGGACGACCTCGCCGAGGTCGCCGGGGTCGAGCGCGCCCTCCGGCGCGGTGGCGAGCAGCCGCCCGAGCCGCTGCCGCAGGTAGGCGCTCCGGTGCCACAGCGAGGTGCTCCGCTCGTAGGGCAGCAGGTCCATCGCGATGGCCCAGCCGCCGTCGACCTCGCCGAGCGTCCGGTCGCCCGGGACGCGCACGTCGTCGAAGAACACCTCGCAGAACTCGTCGCGGCCGTGCATCGCGCGGATCGGCCGGACCGTGATCCCGGGCGAGTCCATGTCCACGAACAGCGCCGTGATGCCCCGGCTGCCCGACTCGCGCGGGCCCGTCCGGGTCAGCAGGACGCAGCGGTGCGCGTACTGGGCGAGGCTCGTCCACACCTTCTGGCCGGAGACCCGCCAGCCGTCCCCGTCGCGGCGGGCCCGGCAGGCCAGCGAGCCGAGGTTGCTGCCGGTGCTCGGCTCGGAGAAGCCCTGGCACCAGGTCTCGTCCCCGCGCAGCAGCCGCGGCACCATCTCCGCCGCCAGCTCCGGCCGGGCGAACTCGATCATCGTCGGGGCCAGCACCTCGGTCATCGAGTAGATGCCCGGCTCGATCATGTCGCGGGACGCCAGCGCCTCGCCGAGGTAGGCGCGCATCAGCGTGGAGCCGCCGAGGCCGCCGACCCGCTCGGGCCAGCCCCGGCGCATCCAGCCCGCGTCGTAGGTCATGCGCTTGACCTTGGAAAGGTGCCGCATCTCCGCGTCGAACGTGACGTCAGGCCCGAAGCCTGCGGTGAGCTCCGGCTCGTGCTCGTCGAGCCACGCGTCCAGGCCGGCGCGGAACTCCTGAAGATCCATCGGGCGCGGTCAGCCCGCGGACTTCCGCTTCGGCGCCGGACGCCGCGGATCGTGGGCGCGCCCGGAGTCGCGGGCGCCGCTGCGGCGCAGGAACGTCATCGCCCTGGTCCGCAGCCTCCACCCGTCCGAGGTGCGGGTATAGGTGTCGGTGTAGTAGCCGATGCGCATCGAGTGGTCGGCCTGGGCCACGAAGCACAGCGGCTGCTCGCCGCTGGCCGAGTCGTCCCCGTCGAACGCGATGGCCGGGGTGCTCACCGAGAACACGCCCTTGGGCGCCGCCGCGACCAGCTCGGGAAAGTCGTCCACACCGTACCTCTCCCCGAAGGCGCTGTAGGAGCCGTCCGGGGTGAACACGGCTACGACCGCGTCCACGTCGTCCTTCGTCATGCCGACCGCGTAGCGCGCGAGCATCTGCTCGATCTCGATGATGTCGGCGACGCGCGAACCGTCCACGCTTCGACCTCCTGGGCGTCGGGTGAGGGGCCGGCCCGCGTCCCGGGACGCGGAGCGCCGGCAGGCAGGATCGTAACTCGACTTCGACGTCAAAACCAGTCTTGCCTCCCTTGGGGTGCTCATCACCCCCGGTCGCGCGCACGGCATCTCGCCGCCCCGCGCCTTGACGCCGTCCGAACAGTGGAATCACTATACTCCGAAATGAGAATGTGATTCTCGTGACCCTCGCGGGAGGCCGGCCGATGCCGCTGATCGACATGGAAGGCGTCCGGTCGCTCGGGCGCGAGCTGAGCAACTGGGGCCGCTGGGGCGACGACGACCAGCGGGGCACCCTGAACCTGATCACGCCCGCCCGCGTGAGCGCGGCGGCCGCGACCGTGCGGCGGGGCGTCACCTTCGGCCTCTCGGTGCCCGCCGACGAGACCGGGCCCTACGCCTCCCCCGGCAGCGGGCGCTTCAACCCGATCCACACGATGACCCGGTACCGCGGCGACGACCCGCGCGGCGAGTTCGGGGACTTCGGCTCGTCCGAGGACATGCTGATCCTCGGGACGCACTCGTCGACGCACTTCGACGCCCTCGCCCACCTCTGGTACGACGACCTCCTCTACAACGGCCACCACCACGACACCGCGGTCACCGCGTGGGGCGCCGAGCGCTGCTCGATCCAGAACCTCGCGGCCGGCGTGGTGTCGCGGGGCGTGCTGCTCGACTTCCCCCGCCGCCTCGGCGTCCCGTACCTGGAGCCCGGGACGCGGATCGGACCGGCCGACCTGGACGCCGCGTTCGACGCGGCCGGGCTGCGCCCCCGCTCGGGGGACGTGCTCCTCCTGCGCACCGGCACCTACCCCCGGCACCGGCGCGGCGCCGACGTCGGCCTGGGCGGCTCCCCCGGCCTCACATGGGAGTGCGCCCGCTGGATCCGCGACCACGAGATCGCGGCCGTCTGCGCCGACAACTTCGCCGTCGAGGCCCTCGGCGCGAACGCCGGCGGCCCGATGATCCCGTTCCACATGCTCGCGATCCGCGACATGGGCCTGCTCCTCGGCGAGCTCTTCGACTTCGAGCGGCTCGCCGAGGACTGCGCGGAGGACGGGGTGCACGAGTGCATGTTCGTCGCGTCGCCGCTGAACGTCCCGGGCGGCGTCGGGTCCCCGGTCAACCCCGTCGCGATCAAGTGATCACCTCGCCGGCACCGAGCGAGAATGAGCTTCTCATTTTTTGAGATCCTTGCTACCATCGCCGCGACGACCGATCGGAGAGGCAGACCACATGGCGCACTTCCCCAAGCCCGACGAGGGCAGTTGGACCGAGCACCACAAGATCGACAAAGGGCCGCTCTCCTACGCGGACTCCATCTCGCCGGAGCACTACGAGCTGGAGCGCGACGCCATCTTCCGGCGCACGTGGCTGAACGTCGGCCGCGTGGAGCAGCTGCCGAGGAAGGGCAGCTACTTCACCAAGGAACTGGACGCCGCCCGCACCTCGGTCGTCGTCGTCCGCGGCATGGACGGCGAGGTCCGCGCCTTTCACAACATCTGCCGCCACCGCGGCAACAAGCTGGTGTGGAACGACTACCCGCGCGAGGAGACGAGCGGCGTCTGCCGCCAGTTCACGTGCAAGTACCACGCCTGGCGCTACGACCTCGAAGGCAAGCTGACCTTCGTCCAGCAGGAGGGCGAGTTCTTCGACCTCGACAAGTCGGAGTACGGACTGGTCGGCGTCCAGGCGGAGGTGTGGGAGGGGTTCATCTTCGTGAACCTCGACCGCGACAACAGCACGCCGCTGCGCGAATACCTGGGCAAGTACGGAAAGGGCCTCGAAGGCTACCCCTTCGACAAGCTGACGCAGGTCCACAAGTACCGGGCCGAGATCGGCAGCAACTGGAAGCTGTTCATCGACGCGTTCGCCGAGTTCTACCACGCGCCGATCCTGCACGCGGGCCAGTACATGCCCGAAGAGGCCCAGAAGATCAAGAAGTACGGTTACGAGGCCATCGCCTACGACGTGGACGGCCCCCACGGAATGGTGTCGTCCTGGGGCGGGATCGCGCCGCCGCACGACCAGAAGATGGTCAAGCCGATCGAGCGGGCGCTGCGCAGCGGACTCTTCGGCCCCTGGGACGCCCCCGACATCGGCCTGGCGGAATGGCCGCCGGCCGTGAACCCGTCCCGGCACCCCCACTGGGGCATGGACTCGTTCGTCTTCTTCCCCAATTTCATGCTGCTGATCTGGCGGCCGAACTGGGTCCTCACCTACCACTACTGGCCGACGTCCTACAACACCCACATCTTCGAGGGCACGGCCTATTTCGTCCCGCCGAAGAACGCGTTCCAGCGGCTGCAGCAGGAACTCGCGGTCGTCTCGTTCAAGGAATACGGCCTGCAGGACGGCAACACCCTCGAGGCCACCCAGACGATGCTCGAATCCAGGACCGTGACCGACTTCCCGCTCAACGACCAGGAAGTGCTCCTGCGGCACCTGCACAACACCGCGAATCAGTACGTGCGCGACCACCAGCGAGAGCGGTCCAAGGCGCCGGCCGCATCGACCACGTCCTGATCTGAGGAGACATCCCCATGGCCACCACCTTCCCCTCCGACTTCGCCGACCTGGAGCCGTTCGCCGGCTGGGCGCTCCCGACGGAACGCGAGCGCTACGCCAAGCGGATCGCCAGCACCATGGACGAGCTGCAGGCGTTCTACGACGCCGCGTTCCCGCGCCTGGAGGGCGCCACCTCCTACCTCGAGCAGGTCGAGCTGGACGGCATCTCCGACGAGGACAAGCACCTGCTGTGGCTGTTCTGCGCGCTGGTCACCGTCGCGTTCCCCGTCGAGGCGTGGAGCCAGCCGCGCGTCCCCGACAGCGGCGCGTCGAGCATCGACGCCGTCGTCGAACCCGCCGTCTGACCGGGCCCGCGTCCGGTCCCTCCGCCAGCGACGTCGAAGGAACGAGAATGCCACGTGAGAGAAGGCCGCGGCCGCCGATCCACCTGCGGGCCGCCCGGCTGCTCGACATCGACAAGGGCGAGCTCATCGAACCGGGCTCGTTGCTGGTCGTGGACGAGCGCATCGCCGAGGTGGCGCCGGTCTCGGTGCCCGACGACGCCGTCCGGATCGACCTCGGCGACGTGACGCTGCTGCCGGGCCTCATGGACATGGAGGTCAACCTGCTGCTCGGCGGGCCGGACCACCGCAGCCCGCTGAACCCGGTGCAGGACGACCCCGCCGTCCGCACGCTGCGGGCCGTCACGAACGCCCGGCGGACCCTGCGGGCGGGGTTCACGACGGTGCGCAACCTCGGCCTCTTCGTGCAGACCGGCGGGCTCCTCCTCGACGTCGCCCTGAAGAAGGCCGTCGATCTCGGCTGGATCGACGGCCCCCGGGTGGTGCCCGCCGGGCACGCCATCACCCCGACGGGCGGCCATCTCGATCCGACGATGTTCCAGGCGTTCGCCCCGCACATCATGCCGCTCACCGTCGAGGAGGGGATCGCCAACGGCGTCGCCGAGGTCCGCAAGGCGGTCCGCTACCAGATCAAGCACGGGGCGCGGGTCATCAAGGTCTGCGCGTCGAACGGGGTCATGTCGCACACCGGTCCCGCCGGCGCGCAGCAGTACTCCGACGAGGAGCTCCGCGCGATCGCCGACGAGGCCCACCGCGCCGGCCTCAAGGTCGCGGCCCACTGCATGGGCGACGGCGCCATCCGCAACGCGATCGAGGCGGGCATCGACTGCATCGAGCACGGCTCCCTCGCGAGCGACGCCACCCTCGACCTGATGGTCGAGCGCGGCACCTTCCTGGTGGCGACCACCTACCTCGCCGACGGGATGGACGTGTCCCGGGCCGCCCCCGAACTGCAGGCGAAGGCGGCCGAGGTGTTCCCGCGGTCCAGGGCGACGATCAGCAAGGCCATCGCCAAGGGCGTCAAGGTCGCCTGCGGCACCGACGCCCCCGCGATCCCGCACGGCAGGAACGCCAAGGAGCTGCTCGCGCTGGTCGAGCGCGGCATGACGCCGCTCCAGGCGCTCCGCGCCGCGACCACGGTCGCCGCCGACCTCATCGACGCCGCCGACCGCGGCCGCCTGGAGGGCGGCCTCCTCGCCGATGTCATCGCCGTCCCCGGCGACCCGCTCTCCGACATCGGCGTGATCGAGGACGTCCGGTTCGTCATGAAGGGCGGCGAGGTCTTCCGCCACGACGCCGAGCCGGGCTGAGCGGCCGCCCGGCCGTCACGCGCGAGGTGGTTGCGAGCCGCCCGCGGTGATGACGGCGAAGCGCACGCCCGTCGGGTCGGTGAGAACCGAGAACCGGCCGAGGTCGGTGTCGGCCGGCGCCGACCTCATCCGGGCACCGAGCTCCACGGCCCGGGCGGTGGCGTCGTCGCAGTCGGCGACCTCGAAGTACGGGGACCACTGCGGGAGGGGGGCGGCGGGCCCGTCGCCGTCCGCGGCGACCGCGGTCGCGACGAGCCGGCCCCCGACCGTCCAGCGGGTGGCGAAACGACCGTCCGCCTCCGTCATCGACCAGCCGAAGACCCGCCGGTAGAAGTGCTCCTCCGAGCCGTCGCGGCAGGCCAGCTCGACGAAGCGGGCGGCCGAACGCTCGCCGATCGGGGCCTGCCCGCCGGAGCGCACCGGCTGCCAGACGCCGAACTCCGCACCCTGCGGATCCGCGAACTGCGCTATCCGCGCCAGGCCGTCGACCTGGGTGGGGTCCACGCGCAGCCGGCCGCCCGCCGCCTCGACGGTCCGCACGCACGCGTCGACGTCGTCGACCCTGAAGGTGCAGGTCCACGACGGCGACTGGGTGTCGTCGGCCAAGGCCGTGATCCCGGCGATCCCCTCGTCGGAGGAGGGCTCGGTGAAGATCTCGTAGTCGCCGAACTCGTCGAGTGTCAGCGTGTAGGAACCCCAGCCGAACAGGCCGCGGTAGAACGCCTTCGAAGCCTGAAGGTCGGGGCTGCCCAGATCGATCCACGACTGCGTGCCGTGGACGTCCTGGCTCATGAGCGTTCGCACCGGGTCAGAGCGCACATGCCAGTCACGCTAGGCGCATCAGCGTCATGTGATCGGACAGCCTTGCCTTCGGATCCACAAAGGATGCCCCGAACCGACCTCACCGGGCTCGGGTCACCGGCCGGGCGTCCGGCGCCTCACTGGTCGGGCCGTCCCTCCACGCAGATCAGGGTCTGCTGGCCGGCCGCGACGAGCTTGCGCCGCTCGTCGCGGACCGCGTACACCTCCAGCCGGCACACCGTCAGCGTCCGTCCGGGCCTGAGGACCGTCCCCTCGGCCTCGATGTGCTCCCCTTCGGCGGGCGCCAGAAGGTTGATCTTGTACTCGACGGTCAGCACGGACGTGCCCTCGGGGAACAGCGTGAACGCCGCGTAGCCGCCGGCGGTGTCGGCGATGGCGCTGGTGGCTCCGGCGTGGAAGTACCCGTTCTGCTGGGTCACCTCGGGGCGGGCGGGCAGGCTGATGCTCACGCGCCCCGGCCCGATGTGGGTCAGGCGGGCGCCGAGATGCCCCATCAGTCCCTGGCGGTCGAAACTGGCCTGGATGCGTGCCCGGACCTCGGCGTCGGCCTGGTCCTGCTCCATCTGATCTTTCAAGGTTCTCCTCGGCGGACGTCACGAGCCGGCATTGGTGCCCCCGTACCGATCTTGGACGCTACCGCCCGTTCGCCCCGGTTGGCCCCGCAAGCTCCCGGAGAGTCGTCGTATCGGTCCCGGCGGCGGACTGCCGGCGGCGGACTGCCGGCGGCGGCCGGTGCTGCCAGGGAGTCGCACCGGGGCCTGGGGGGCATGACCGTCGCCGTGGAGAGGGTCGGTCAGGGCTGCATGTGCCAGTCGCCGGGGAGGGCGTCGCGCACGGCTCGGAGCGCTTCGGGGGTTCGCGTCCGGACCCAGATCCAGGCTCCGGCGTGGTCGCAGATCAGCGCGTCGCGGCCGTGGAACCAGCGGACCGGCGGGCCTTCGGGGTCGGCCCACATCGGGTAGTCGGGGACGGCGAGGCGGGTGTAGCGGCGCTCGATGGTGCCGGGATCGGCGTCGCCGGCCTCCCGGTTGTCGTGGTCGTCGCCGTCGGAGCCGAACAGGGCTTCGTACAGCACCATCTCGACGCAGGCGACGGAGAAGCGGTCGAGGAACGGCCGCCATGGTTCGGGCGCTGAGTAGGTGCCGTCGAGCTGGAAGATCACCGGCGGGTCCGGCAGGCGGAGGTCTTCGACGGGAACGCCCCACTGGGCCACGCCCTGGTTCTCCAGCCGCCAGACGAGGGCCCGGCCGGTCTCGTCGTAGTGCAGCTGGTCAGGGCGGAGGAGGCAGTCCTGGTTGCTGGTGAGGTCCTCGCGTCCGCCGAGCAGCGCGAGCGCTTCTTTCAGCGCCTCCGGCAACGGCGTCCCGAGCCGTCGCTCGGCGGCGGCCAATTCGTCCCGGTACCGGCCGTCGTCGCTTATGAGGGGGGTCGACCATGCGGCGGCGAACCCGCGCAGGAAGCGCCAGGCCTGGGCGCGATCGCGGCAGGCGGCCGCCACCTCGCCGATGACGTCGAATCGCTCGGACACCCCGCCGACCCTAGGGCCTGCGCGAACACCGGGCGCAGGGAAGGCGGACACCCGACTTGACACCACCCTTACCAGTGGCGACGCTCTGCTTTTGGCGCCTCTACGTACCGTGACGATATGGCCAGTCCCGTCACACACCAGCAGGTCATCGACGTCGCGACCCGGCTGTTCGGCGAACTGGGGTACGACGGGGTCTCCCTGCACCTGATCGCGGACGCCCTGGGCACCAGCCCCACGACGATCAACGAGGTCGCGGGCGACAAGCGCGCCGTCTACCTGGAGGTGACGCGCCAGGCGTTCGAGAGCGAGCACCGCATGATGGAGGCCATCGTGTCCCGCGCGGAGCCCGGGCAGCGGGCCCTGCACCAGATCGTCGACGCCTACCTGGACTTCCATCTGACGCATCCGCAGGTCCGCGCGCTGTGGGCGCACCGCTGGGTCGCGGACGCCGCGGACATCTCCGAACTCGAGGATCGGTACGCGCGCCCCTTGCTGACCATGGCCGCGCGCAAGATCCGCGATGTGGTGCCGCCGGACGTCAACGCCTACTACCTGCTCGGCACCATGGTCTGGTGCGTGCACGGCTATCTGGGATCGGGCGTGCTCGAGCGCTCCAAGGGGATGCGGAGCCCGGACGATCCCGAGGTCGTCGCCTCCTTCCGCGAGCACCTGCATGTGCTGATGGAGCGGCTGCTGATCCCGCAGGAGCTCGTCCCGCCGCGCGATTCCGGCTGAGCCGCGTCCGCACGGCGTTCGTCTTCGGGGCGGCCGGTCTCGCCGCGGGGCTCCCCAAGGGCGATCCGGCGATATGGCGCTCACAGGGCCGCCAGGTCGATCGCGTTCGCTATGGCCTGGTAGCCGGCGTCGTTGGGGTGCAGACCGTCCATGAAGACGTAGCCGGGGCGGGGCATTTCCCGGTCGGCCGGGTCAGACATCGCACGGTCGGCGTCGATGACGGCGTCGTACTCATGGCTGGTGCGGATCCAATGGTTCAGCTCTTTGCGGAGTTGCTCCGCCTTCGGTGTCCACAACGGGAACAGGGCGCCCTTCATCGGGAGAACCGTCATGCCGACGGCCTTGACGCCGTGGGCGTGGGCGGCGCGGATCAGGGCCCGGTGGCCGTCGATCAGCTGCCGCGCGGTCACCTGGGGGTTGGGGCGCACGCAGGGATCGTCCACCTGCGGTGCGCCGATGTCGTTCGCCCCCAGGTGGACGATCACGGTGCGGACGCCGGGGCGGCCGAGGACGTCCCGGGCGAACCGGGTGGTCCCCTTCTCGCCGCCGCAGGGCGAGCTGTTCAGGAGCTTGTTCGATCCGATGCCCGCGTTGACGACGCCGAGCGGGCGGCGGGAGGCGATGAGCCGTTCCTGGAGGTCGTCGGGGAACCGGGCGTCCGCTTCCTTGGTGGCTCCGACCCCGTCGACCAGGGAGTCTCCGAAGACGACCACCGAGCCGCGCGCCGGTGCGCCCGCCACCTCGACGCCGGTGAGGTAGTACCAGGAGGACGTCGCCTCCTTGTAGGCGTCCGCGCCGACGTCGTTCAGGTGGCCGCCGGACGCCAGGAACGAATCGGTCTGGGCGAAGCGGTGGAAGGTGGCGGGGCCGGTCGGGGCGGTGAGGCGCAGGGAGATCGCGAGGCGTTCCAGCGGTGACGTGGACAGCGCGATCGGGTCGCTGACGAGTTCCCTTCCGGGAGGGATCACCGCCGTCGCGGCATGGGAGAAGGTGACCGGGGCGATGGTCTTGGGCCACACCACGGCGCCCCCGGCGGATCTGCCGGCGGTCGCGCCCGCGATCCGCAGCGGCCTCGTCCCGAAGGCGTTCGACAGCCGGACGCGGATCCGGGTGCCGCCGATCCCGACCCGCACGACCTGCCGCAGGGTCTGGTCGGCGAACCCCCGCGTCGACCAGTTCGGCCCGGAGTCCTCGTTGCCCGCGACGGGTGCCTGCGCGGCCGCGCCCCAGCCGCTCGTCCACCGTGCGTTCGCCGCGGTGGCCTGGTTCGACCGTGCGGAGACCACGTGATGGGACGTCGGGGCGTGCACGATGCCGGCGGCCGCCAACGCGGCGACGACCGGTACGGCCACAGCGATCTTGACGAGCCGGGTTCCGGAGAGAGGAAGGTCCATGCCGTCGATCCCACCGGTCAGGGGCCTGCGCCCGCATCACGGCGAGCAACACTCTTTCGGGTATGGCTGCCCCTACCCGTGCGGACCCCGCGCTCGGCCGCACGCTCGCGCCGCGAACCCGGGAAGGCACCGGCACGGCGGGGTTCGTGCACGTGACCACCGCCGGGGCCGCCGGCTCAGGTTCGGGCGTCGCTGGTGCTGAGGGAGAGCAGGACCATGGCGTCGTGGTCGGGGGTGCCCGGTTCGGCCTGGTAGACCGACATGCGCTGGCGGTCGGCGTCCAGGTGGAGGACCTCGAAGTCGAGGGTGAAGGTGCCGACGCGCGGGTGATGGAAGGTCTTGCGGTCGCCGCGCCGGGCGTGGACGTCGTGCCGCTTCCACAGCGCGGCGAACTCGGGGTCCGCGCCGTTGAGTTCGTCTATGAGCGCGGTCAGAGCCGGGTCATCGGGGTCGGTGGCGGTCAGGCTGCGCAGTTGCGCGGCGCTCGTGCTGGCCGCCTTGTCCCAGTCGGCGAGGAGGCTGCGTGCGGCGGGATGCAGGAAGACGTAGCGGATGGTGTTGCGGCGTTCCGGCGGCCACTCGTCCATTCCCGCGAACAGCGCGAGCCCTTCGGGATTGGCGGCGAGGATGTCGCTCGTCCGGCTGAGGACGTAGGCGGGGCACGGGCGGAGCTGCTCCAGCATCCGCAGCACCCCGGTGCGGACGACGGGACGTTCCGGAACCGGGGACCGGGCGGGCGGGACGCGTCCTGCGGCATGGTCTGCGAGCGCGAGCAGGTGCGCCTGCTCCTCGGCGTCCAACCGCAGCGCGCGCGCCAGCGCGTCCAGGACGGCCGGGCTGGGGTTGGTCTCTTTCCCCTGCTCCAGGCGGATGTAGTAGTCGATGCTCACCCCCGCCAACGCGGCGAGCTCCTCTCGCCGTAGGCCGGGGGTGCGGCGCAGGCCCGGGCCGGCGGGCAGGCCCACGTCCGTCGGGCGCAACCGGGCGCGGCGGGCGCGCAGGTAGTCGCCGAGCGCGCTACTGGAGGGCACGCGCCCAGTGTGCCAGCCGCCCGTTCCGCGTGGGTGGCCGTGTCACTGCCAGGAACACCACCGCCTTCAACACCGGAGGCGCCCGGGAGCACCGTGGATCCGTCTTCGATGCTTCGAACTTCTCCCTAGGAGCCGCCCTGATGGTCAGTACAGAGGTCGTCCCGCCCTCTGGCGGAGCGGGGCAGCGGCCGGTCTTCGGCGGACGGTTCGTCACCGCGGTGTCGCTCGGCTCGGTGCTGAACCCGATCAACTCGTCCGTCATCGCCGTCGCGCTGGTGGCGATCGGGGAGGCGTTCGGCGCCGGCGCCGACCGGACCACCTGGCTCGTCTCGGCGCTGTACCTGGCCACCGCCGTCGGGCAGCCCACCATGGGCCGCCTAGCCGACCGGCTCGGCCCCCGGCGCGTCTACCTCGCCGGTACGGCCCTGGTCGGCGCGGGCGGGCTGCTCGGCTGCCTGGGCTGGTCGCTGCCCGCGCTGGTCGTCGCCCGCGTGGTCATCGGGCTGGGGACCTCGGCGGCCTACCCGGCCGCGATGGCGATGGTGCGCCGCCGGGCGGAGCGGCTGAACGGCGGCACCCCGGGCGGCGTGCTCAGCGCCCTGGCCATCGCCGGGCAGGTGAGCATGGCGGTGGGCCCGCCGCTGGGCGGGCTGCTGATCGCCGCCGGCGGCTGGCGGATGACGTTCCTGGTGAACGTCCCGCTCGCGGCCGCCGGCATGGCCGCCGCGCTGGCCTGGCTCCCCAAGGACGGCCCGCGCGACACCGGCGCCCCGCTGTGGCGCGCGCTCGATCCGGCCGGCGTACTGCTGTTCACCGCCGCGCTCACGGCGCTGCTGGTGTTCCTGATGGACCTGGGCGATCCTCGATGGTGGCTGCTCGTCGCGTCCCTCGCCTTACTGGCCGCGCTCACCGCCTGGGAACTGCGCGCCCGCGCGCCGTTCATCGATCTGCGGATGCTGGCGCACAATCGCGCGCTCACCACCACCTACGTCCGCTATGGCGTGACGATGCTGGTGACCTACTGCTTCGTCTACGGGTGGACGCTGTGGCTGGAGCAGGCCACTGGCCGCTCGGCGTCGGCCGCGGGGCTGCTGATGCTGCCGTCGTTCGTCGTGGCCACCGCCGTCTCCGCGTTCGCCGCCCGGCGCCGCGTCTGGCCGTCCCTGGTCGCCGGAGCGGCGGCGCTGAGCCTCGGCTGCGGCGGCCTGCTCCTCCTCGACCGCCGGACCCCGCTGTGGGCGCTGCTGCTCGTCAGCGTCGTGTTCGGCGTGCAGAACGGCCTCAACATCGTCACCAACCAGGCCGCCATGTACGCCCAGGCGCCCGCCGAGCAGACCGGTGCGGCCGCCGGGCTCCTCCGCACGTTCATGTACCTGGGGGCGATCACGTCCGCCGGCATGATCGGCCTCGCCTACGGCCACCGCGCCACCGACGCCGGGCTCCACCACCTCGCCGCCGTCCTGACGGTCGTCGCGCTGGCGCTCCTGGCCGTCACCGCCGTCGACCGCACCCTCGCCAAGAACGTCAAATGACCTCGCCAAACGGAAGGCGATCGATTCTCCGCAAAAGAAATCGCCCGCGGGTTCGGTGGTGTTTGCACGCGAATCCCGGCGGGCACGTCGAATTGGTCAACGGCCTCCGGACGGGGAAAGCGCCGTCCCGGCGGCACCGAGCGATGAGGAGGCGCCGATGACCGGCCTTGACCGGCAACTCGTCTTCGCGCTCAAAGACGTGCACGCGCTGGAGCAGCACGTGCAGGCGGTGCTGAGCGAGGCCCTGACGACGGTGGCGGACGAGCCGGAGCTGTGCCGTCCGCTCGGCCACTTCGCCGAGCGGGCCCACTTCTACAACAGGGCGATCGAGGAGAGACTGCACGCCCATGGCGCCTCTCCGTCCATCGTGAAGGACGCCGGGATGCTGTTCGCGTCGGTCGCGGAAGCGGCGTTCGGCCCGGGGCACCGCGCGGGTGCCGCGAAGTACCAGCGCGACGCCTACTCCGCCGTGCATCTGCAGATCGCGGCGGGCGAGCTGCTGCGGCGCCTGGCCGAACGCGCCGGGGACCCGGAGACCGCACGGGTCGCCGGTGGGATGTGCGACGACGGCCATGAGATAGCCGACCAGCTGTCCGGCAATTGGGATCTCGCCTTGGAGGTCGCTCTCCGCGGGCACGGTTTCGGCCGCCCCCGGCACCACGGAAGCGACCCGTGACGGGAAGGCCCCGGCAACATCGGTACGCGTGCATCCGAGATGTCGTGGCCTGAAAGCTGAACCAACCATTTCTTGCGCGTTCTTGACCACGTTGTGGTCTTCATCGGGGCGCCGCCGCCATGCGCCGCCCGGTGGGGGCCGAAAGCCCACGTCGAGAGGCGCTCACGCGGGGTGAGCGCCTCTCGACGGTCTTCGCTTGTCGGGTCACTTGAGGATCGGGAGGCGCTCGACCAGGGGGATCTTGGCCCACCAGCGGCCCAGGCCGAGGGTGTCGCCGGCGCTGACCAGGGCCAGGCCGATGATCACGACCGCGTAGATCAGGTGGTCGTCCATGAACAGGTTGTTCTCCGGGGGCAGGACCGCCGACCACATCATGACCAGCAGCGCCGCGCCGCCCGCCGCCGCGATCCGCATGCCGATCCCCAGGATCAGGGCGGCGCCGACTCCGGCGAGCCCGATCATGAACAGCCAGTCGGCCCAGGCCGCGCCGGCGATGTCGTGGTAGAACCCGGCGAACGGGCCCTTCGGCGAGAACTTCAGGAACCCCTCGGTCGGGCTGCCGCCCTCGGTCCACGCCTTGGCGGCCGGGGTCTCATGACCCAGCCCGAACAGCTTGTCCAGGAACGCCCACAGGAAGACCCAGCCGAGGGCCAGCCGCGCGACCGCCCAGGCGTACCGGGCCGCGGGCGACTCGGTCAGCGGCTTGGGGGTCACCACCCGCACGAACGGACGGTGCCCGTGCCGGGTGCTCATCTTGTGCTCGGAGACCGCCATCGCGTCTCACCTTCCATCGCATCGCCTTTTCTCTTTCCACCCCGAACTCAACACCTCGGCGAACACGCGCTGTAGGACCGTTCGGCGGTTGATCGGCGGGACCTAGGTCCCGCTTCCCGGCCGTTTCCACGGCCGCTGGATTTCTGTTCTCCGGCGATGGACCTTCGGCGGCCGGCGGGACGTTCGTCCCGGTGATCGCGGGACTTCCGGTGCCTGGGAGGCGGCCCTTCAGCCGGGTAGCGTGCCTGTCATCACCACTGACTCGAGGGAACGATCACTATGACGGGGTCGGACGACCAGAACGCGCCGCGGGGCACGACGACGATCCGGGTGTTCCTGCTGGACGATCACGAGGTCGTCCGCCGCGGGGTCGCCGCGCTGCTGTCCGCCGAGGACGACATCGAGATCGTCGGCGAGGCCGCGACCGCCGAACACGCCCTGGCCCGCATCCCCGCCGCCCGACCCGATGTCGCCGTCCTGGACGTCCGCCTCCCCGACGGCGACGGCGTCAGCGTCTGCCGCGACATCCGCTCCCGCATGCCCGAACTCGCCTGCCTCATGCTCACCTCCTTCGACGACGAGGACGCCCTGTTCGACGCCGTCATGGCCGGCGCCGCCGGCTACGTCCTCAA
>NZ_JBEYYT010000166.1:0-13560 GCF_040645715.1 Spirillospora sp. NPDC046719
GCCGCCGCCTACCGCGCCGCCCAGCCCGACCCTGCGCCCCACCACACCGCCGCGGCGGTAAGCCCCACGCCGTCCGGCGTGCTGCTGCGGATCGGACCGCTGACGGTGCGCGCGCCCGCCGCGTGGAAGGCGCATCCGGTCCCCCACACGCCGTCCGACACGCAGCCCGGGCGCAAGCCCGACAGCTACTTCGTGAGCACCTGGACGAAGTGCGGGAAACCCCATGCGCTCGAAGCGTCGCTCGCCGCCAGCCAGACGTGGTGCCCGGGCTTCCACCTCTTCGGCGCGAGCCTGCTCACCGACCCGTCGGAGTACATCGCCGGCCCCTACCAGCGGACCGACACCTACGCCTCGATGTTCAACCAGGACGAGGGGATGAACTGCCCCGACCACGACGAGCTGCGCGCCGTCGGCGTGGCGGACGGCGCCGTGAAGACCGCCGACCGGCTCGCGCCCGTCGGGACGCGCAAGGCGGAGTACCGCGAATGGCGCGTCCCGTGCTACACGCGCGACGATCCGGACGGGTTCGGCCCCACGCGCCGCACGTCCGTCTCCTACACGGAGCGGCTGTGGTACCTGCCGCAGTCGAAGATCCTGATCGTCGACCAGTGGAGCACCCCCGGCCTCGACCGCATCCTGGCCGACGCCACCTGGAGCTGACCGGCGCACGGCGGGCCGCCCGTCCCACGGCCCGCCGTGCCCCGTGATCAGTCGGTCTTGCGGAGGCCGTCGGCGCCCTCCGCCAGTTCCTTCGCGGCGCGGCTGCCCGAGCCGGACACGGCGGCGTCCAGCTCGTGCGCGAGCTCCTCCAGTTCGGCGCCGCCCGCCATGAGCGCGGTCAGCTCCTCGCGGCTGATGTCGTCCTTGGTGCGGTAGCCGATCGGGCGGCCCCGGTTGAGGATCAGGAAGCGGTCGCCGACCGGGTAGGCGTGGTGCGGGTTGTGGGTGATGAAGATGACCGCGAGGCCCCGCTCCCGCGCCTGGACGATGTACCGCAGGACGGTCCCGGCCTGCTTCACGCCGAGCGCGGCCGTCGGCTCGTCCAGCACCAGGGCCTTCGCGCCGAAGTAGACGGCGCGGGCGATCGCCACGCACTGCCGCTCGCCGCCGGACAGGGTGCCGATGGGCTGGTCGACGTCGCGCAGGTCGATCCCCATCGCCGCCAGTTCGGCCTTGGCGGTGCGGCGCATGAACGCGATGTCCATGCGGCCGAACCCCTTGCGCTTCTCCGAGCCGAGGAAGAAGTTCCGCCACACCGGCATCAGCGGGACGACCGCGAGGTCCTGGTAGACGGTCGCGATGCCGCGGTCGAGCGCGTCGCGCGGCGAGGAGAACGCCACCGGCTCGCCCTGCACCTCGTAGGTGCCGAGGTCGTGCCGGTGCAGCCCGGCGACGATCTTGATGAGGGTGGACTTGCCGGCGCCGTTGTCGCCGAGCACGCAGGTCACCTCGCCGGCGGACGCCTCGAGGTCCACGTCCCGCAGCGCGATGACGTTGCCGTAGTTCTTGCCGACGCCGGCCAGCCTGACCAGCGGCGGCGCCGCCGCGCCCGCCTTCTCCGCCTCCGCCGTCATGTCGACCGCTCCACTCTGCGCCGCACGATCAGGTTGACCACGGTGGCGATGAGCAGCATCGCGCCGAGGAAGAACCGGAACCAGTCGGGGTTCCACTCGGCGTACACGATGCCCTTGTTCACCATGCCGAAGATGAACGCGCCGATCGCCGCGCCGATCGCCGACCCGTAGCCGCCGGTCAGCAGGCAGCCGCCGATGACCGCGCAGATGATGTAGTTGAACTCGTTGCCGACGCCCTCGCCCGACTGGACCGTGGCGAACGCGAACACCAGGTGCATCCCGGAGAACCAGCCGCAGAACGCCACGCCCATGAACAGGCCGATCTTCGTGCGGGCGACGGGGACGCCGACCGCGCGGGCGCTGCCGGCCGCGCCGCCCACCGCGAAGATCCAGTTGCCGGCGCGGGTGCGCAGCAGGATCCACGTCGCGACCGCGACGAACAGCAGCCACCAGAACACGGTGATCTTGACGTTGACGCCGGCGATGTCGACGTCGGACGCGAACACCTTCCGCGCGCTCTCGAACCCGTCCATGTCCCGGACGGAGTCGGACGCGACGTTCCCGGTGACCGCCTTCGTCACGCCGAGGTTCGCCCCGGCGAGCATGAAGAAGGTGGCGAGGGTGACGATGAAGCTCGGCAGGCCCGTCCTGATGAAGAGCAGGCCGTTCAGCGCGCCGATCGCCAGCGTCACGGCGAGCGAGATCGCGACGCCGACCCACAGGTTCAGCGTGAGCTGGTAGCTGACCAGCGTCGCGACGAGCGCCGCCGTCGTCACCGTGACCCCGGCGGACAGGTCGAACTCGCCGCCGATCATCAGCAGCGACACCCCGACCGCCATGATCCCGAACGTCGAGCTGGCGTACAGCACCGTCGAGAACGAGTCGGCCTGCAGGAACGCGTCGGCGACCAGCGAGAAGAACACGAACACCGCGACCGCGCCGAGCAGCGCGCCGAACTCGGGCCGGCGCAGCAGCCGCCGCACGGGCGACTGCCGCGCCAGCCGTTCGTCCGGTACGGCCGCGGGCGGCTCGGCGACCGCCTGCGTCACCGCGTCCCCCGGGCGGCGAAGCCCTCCAGCGAGGCGGCGTTGTCCTTGGTGACGATCGCGGGCCCGGTCAGCACCGTGTGGCCGCCGCCGAGCACGTTGCCGTTGGTCTTGTAGAGCCACAGCCCGTCCACGGCCTCGTAGCCCTGCAGGTAGGGCTGCTGGTCGACGGCGAACTGGATGTCACCGGACTTGATCGACGCGATCAGGTCCTTGTTCAGGTCGAACGTGGCGACCTTGGCCTTGCCGCCCGTCTCCTTGACCGAGTCGACCGCGGTCGCGGCGAACGGGGCGCCGAGCGTGAGGATCCCGTCGATGCCCTTGTCCGACTGGAGCTTGGCGGTGATCGACGACTTGACCTGCGGCATGTCGCTGCCCTGCACGTACAGGTTCTGCAGCTGCCCGGAGAAGGTCTTCTTCGCGCCGGCGCAGCGGCTCTCCAGGCCGACGTTGCCCTGCTCGTGCACCACGCACAGCGCCTTCTTCACGCCGATCTTCGCCAGCTCCTGGCCGGCCGCCTCGCCCGCGATCGACTCGTCCTGCCCGAAGTGCGCGAGCGCGCCGAGCTTCGCCGAGTCCTCCGCGCCGGAGTTGATCGACACGACGGGGATCTTCGCGGCGGCGGCGCGGGCCAGCACGTCCTTCATCGCGTCGGGCTTGGCGAGGGTGACGATGATGCCGTCGACCTTCTGGTCGATCGCGGTCTGGACGAGCTGCGCCTGCTTGCCCCCATCCGGGTCGGCCGAGTACAGGAACTGGACGTTGTCCTTGGCGGCGGCGGCCTTGGCGCCCTTCTGGACGATGTCCCAGAAGGTGTCGCCGGGCGGCGAGTGGGTGACCATCGCGATCTTCAGCCGGGGGCCGCTCCCGCCGGTCGCCTTCTCCTCGCTCTTCTTGCCGCCGGAGCTGCTGCACGCGCCGAGCGCCAGCACCCCCGCCAGGGTCAGCGCCGCCAGGCCGGTGACGGGCGCGCGGCGCCTGCCGGGTGCGCGGCCCTTGAACGACGTTCGCGCGAACACGCCTTTCATACGGACGCTCTCCGATCTCCCCCGAGAAAGTGAGCCGGGACAGAGAGTTGATCACAGATGGCGGCGGCGCGACCAGACCTCCTTCTCATAGCGGGCGCGCGCCTCGCGGGTGGAGTCGAGCGCGGAGACCTCGGCGACCGGGACGTCCCACCACGCCTCGCTGCCGGGGGCGTCCGAGAGCGGGTCGGTCTCGATGTGCACCACGGTCGTCCGGTCGCTCTCGCGGGCCCGGCGCAGCGCGTCGCGCAGGTCGGCGGCGCCGGTCGCGCGGAGGACGTCGGCGCCGAGGCTGGCGGCGTTGGCGGCGAGGTCGACGGGGAGCCGCTCGCCGTCGAGCCCGGTGCCGGTGCGGGCGCGGTAGCGGGTGCCGAACCGCTGCGCGCCGACCGACTCCGACAGGTTCCCGATCGAGGCGAACCCGTGGTTCTGGACGAGGACGACGACGAGCTTGATCCCCTCGGCGACCGCGGTGGCGAGCTCCTGCGCCATCATCAGGTAGGAGCCGTCGCCGACCATGACGAACACCTCGCGGGACGGGTCGGCCATCTTCACGCCGAGGCCGCCGGCGATCTCGTAGCCCATGCAGGAGTAGCCGTACTCGACGTGGTAGCCCTTGGGGTCGCTCGCCCGCCACAGCTTGTGCAGGTCGCCGGGCATCGACCCGGCCGCGCAGACCACGACGTCGCGCGGGCCGCTCACCTCGTTGACGGCGCCGATGACCTCCGACTGGGCGGGAAGGGGGCGGTCCTGCGGGGCGTATGCCCCGTCGACCGCGGCGTTCCAGCGGGCCATGAGCGCGGTGGCCTCGTGCTTGTACGCGTCCGGCACGGCGTAGCCGTCGAGGGCGGCGTTCAGGCCCCGGATGCCTTCGCGGGCGTCCGCCACGACCATGGTGCCCGCGAGCTTGGCGGCGTCGAACCGCGCGACGTTGACGTTGACGAACCGGACGCCGGGGTTCTGGAAGAGGCTGTGCGACGCGGTGGTGAAGTCGCTGTAGCGGGTTCCTATGCCGATGACGACGTCGGCTTCGCGCGCCAAGGCGTTCGCGGCGGTCGTGCCGGTCGCGCCTATGGCGCCCACGGAGCACGGGTGGTTCCAGGGCAGGGCGCCCTTGCCCGCCTGCGTCTCTGCGACGGGGATACCGGTGCGCTCGGCGAAGGCGCGCAGGTCGTCGGTGGCGCCGGAGTAGATGACGCCGCCGCCCGCGACGATGAGCGGACGTTCGGCCGCTTGGAGGAGCGCGCACGCCTCATCGAGCGCGGCCGGTTCCGGAAGCGCGCGCGGGATGCGCCAGACGCGCCGCGTGAACAGCTCGTCCGGCCAGTCGTACGCCTCCGCTTGGACGTCCTGGGGCAGCGCCAAGGTGACGGCACCGGTTTCCGCAGGATCGGTGAGGACGCGCATGGCGGCCATCAGGGCGCTGGGGAGCTGCTCGGGGCGGTTGATGCGGTCCCAGTACTTCGACACCGGCTTGAAGCAGTCGTTGACCGACACGTCATGGGACCGCCCGTCCTCCAGCTCCTGAAGGACGGGATTGGCCGGACGGGTCGCGAAGATGTCCCCGGGCAGCAGCAGCACCGGCAGCCGGTTGATGGTCGCCAGCGCCGCGCCCGTGACCATGTTCGTCGCGCCCGGCCCGATCGAGGTCGTGCACGCCAGCGTCGACAACCGGTCGTTCATCCGCGCGAAGCCCGACGCGGTGTGCACCATCGCCTGCTCGTTGCGGGCCATGTAGTACGGCATCTCCTCGCCGTACTCCAGCAGCGCCTGCCCGATCCCCGCCACGTTCCCGTGCCCGAAGATCCCGAAGCACCCCGGGAAGAACCGCTGCTCGCGCCCGTCGCGCTCCGACCACTGCGCCGCCAGGAAGCGCACCAGCGCCTGCCCGACCGTGAGCCTCATGACCGTCCCTTCGCCGAGGTGAGCGGCAGCCGCGGATCGACGGCCTGCCCGGACCAGGTGCCGCGGACCCACGCGTGCGCGGGATCGTCGCAGATCCGCCACGCGCGCTCCGGCGACGGCCCGGCCATCACGTTCAGGTAGTACAGGTCGTGGCCCGGCGCCGCCATCGACGGGCCGTGCCAGCCGTGCGGGATCAGCACGACGTCCCCGCCGCGCACCTCCGCCAGCACGTCGATCGGCCGCTTCGGCGTGCCGTAGACGCGCTGGTAGGCCATGCCGCCGTCGCCGGACACCTCGAAGTAGTAGATCTCCTCCAGGACCGCCTCGTCCGGCCCCTCCTCGTCGTGCTTGTGCGGCGGGAACGACGACCAGCAGCCGCCGGGCGTGAGCACCTCGCACGCGATCAGCTTCTCCGCGAACGGGAACCCCTCGGGCGTGCCGAAGTTGTTGACCTGGCGGCTCGCCGGGCCCGCGCCGCGCAGCTCGACGGGGACGTCCTCGGCGGGGCCGTAACGAGGCTCCAGCCGCGC
This sequence comes from Spirillospora sp. NPDC046719, assembly GCF_040645715.1. NCBI lineage: Bacteria > Bacillati > Actinomycetota > Actinomycetes > Streptosporangiales > Thermomonosporaceae > Spirillospora > Spirillospora sp. NPDC046719. Next base: position 6,081 of record NZ_JBEYYT010000166.1, read on the forward strand.
CTGGCAGCGCGCCGCGGCCAGCGCGAACCGGCCCCGCCCCCGCACCGTCACCCTCGCGTCGCGCGGCACGTACGCGAAGTCGCTGACCCGGCTGAAGACGTCGGCGCGGCCCTCCAGCTCGAACCGCTCGCCGTCGCACTCCACCGCGCACGACCCGGCCAGCGGCAGCACGATCATCTCGAAGTCGCCGGTGCCGAAGGTGTGGCCGCCCGGGTCGGGCAGGTCGAGGACGCGCAGCGCCGTGTGCGCCCAGCCCGCCGACTCCGGCGTCACGACCACCCCGTACGGCCCCTCCGCGGCGGATCCCGCCGGCAGGTGGTGCTTCATCCGGCCCTCCTCTCCGCCAGCAGCGTGTCCACCTCGGCCTCGGTCGGCATCGCGGCGGAGCAGGCGATGCGGGAGGCGACGATGGCCCCGGCCGCGCCCGCGAACGCGATGACCCGCTCCAGGTCCCAGCCGGCGAGCAGGCCGTGGCAGACCGCGCCGCCGAACGCGTCGCCCGCGCCGAGCCCGTTCGCCACGTCCACCTTGACCGCCGGCGCCCGCACCGTCTCCTCGCGCGTCGCGGCGAGCACGCCGTCCGGCCCCATCTTCACGATGGCGAGCTCGGGACCGCGGTCGAGGATCGCGCGGGCGGCCGCCTCCGGCGCCCGCTCCCCCACCGCGACCGCGCACTCCTCGAGGTTGCCGACCGCCACCGTCGCCCGCTCCAGGGCCCGGCCCGCCCAGTGCGGCGCCTCGCCCGGGTCGTCCCACAGCATCGGCCGGTAGTCGAGGTCGATGACGGCGTGGCCGGTGCGCGCGCCGAGCGCGAGCAGCGTCGCCTCCCGGCTGGGCTCCTGCGACAGCCCGGTCACCGTCGCCCACACGATCCGGGCCCGCCCGATCGCGTCGAGGTCCAGCTCGTCCGGACGTATCTCCAGGTCGGGGGCCTTCGGATAGCGGTAGAAGTACAGCGGGAAGTCGTCCGGCGGGAAGATCTCGCAGAACGCCAGGGGCGTCGGCAGGCCAGGGACGGGCGTGACGAACCGGTCGTCCACCCCGTACTCCTTGAGCGCCTTGTGGACGTACCGGCCGAACGGGTCGTCCCCGGTCCGGGTGACGACCGCGGCGCGGCGCCCGTACCGGGCCGCGGCGACCGCGACGTTCGTGGGGCTGCCGCCGAGGTACTTCCCGAACGACTCGACGTCCTCCAGCGGCCGGCCCACCTGGTCCGGGTAGATGTCGACGCTCACCCGCCCCATCGTGACCAGGTCGTGGGGCTCGGTCATGAGGCCGCCTTCGCGAGGTAGTCGAGGCTGCGCCGGACGTCGGCGTAGGGACCGGCGCCCGCCGCCGGCTCCTCCGTCAGGACGGCGTCCTGCTCCAACACGTACCAGCCTCCGTATCCGGCGCCCTCCAGGGTCGCGATGATGCCGGAGATGTCGACGTCCCCCTCGCCGAGCGGCCGGTAGAGGCCGTCGCGCACCGCGTCGGAGTAGGCGACCTCGCCGCCGAGCACCCGCGCCGCGAGCGCGGCGTCGACGTCCTTGAGGTGGACGTGCGCGATCCGCGCGGCGGCGAACCGCGTCAGCCACTCCGGGTCGGTGCCGCCGACGAGCAGGTGCCCGGTGTCCAGGCACAGCGGGACCCCCGACCCCGACAGCACCCGCTCGACGTCCGCGCGGGTCTCCACGACCGTCCCGACGTGCGGGTGCAGCGCCGCGAGCCGGCCGCGCCGGGACGCCCGCGCCGTGATCGCGTCGAGGTTGGACAGCAGCGTCGCCCAGGCCCGGGTGTCCAGCGCGGGCCGCCGGTCGTAGCCGGCCAGCCCGGTCGCGGCGGCCAGCACGAGGACGCCGCTCATGGCGTCCAGCGCCCGCTCGATCTCCGGCATCGGGTCGTGGTCCGGGTCGTGCAGGACGACCGGGACGAACGCCCCGACGAGCCCCAGCCCGTAGGACGACAGCAGCGCCTCCCGCTCCTCCCGCGCCGCCGGCAGGAACCCGTCCGGGCCGAGCTCGGTCGCGGCGAGCCCGAGGTCGCGCATCTCCGCGAGCACGCGCGCGGGCGCCATCTGGTGGCCCCAGCCGGGCACCTCGCACACGCCCCACGAGATCGGCGCGCCGGCGATCCTCATCGCCGCACCTCCTCGGCCTCGACGACGCGGCCCTCGCGCATGGACAGCTCGCAGGCCTCGGCGAGGTAGAACGCCTCCAGGGCGTCCTCCGGCGGGCAGGGGTTGGCGCGCCGCCCGGCGACGACGTCGACGAAGGCGCGCAGCTCGGCGTCGTAGGCGTCGGAGAACCGTTCGAGGAACCCGGCGTAGGGGTCCCGGGGCGCGTCGCCGTGCTCGGGCATCGCGGTGACGGGCGTCCGCTCGTCCAGGCCGGCGACGATGCTGTCCTTGGAGCCGAACAGCTCCAGGCGCGCGTCGTACCCGGCGGCGTTGTAGCGGGTGGCCGACACCTGCGCGAGCGTCCCGTCGTCGAGGACGAGCAGCGCCGACCCGGTGTCGACGTCGCCGTTCTCGCGGAAGAAGTCCTCGCCGCGGTTGGCGCCGGACGCCATCACCCGGACGACGTCGCGGCCGGTGACGAACCGGATCAGGTCGAGGTCGTGGATGACGCAGTCGCGGAAGAGGCCGCCGGACGTCGGGACGTACTCGGGCGGCGGCGGCGCGGGGTCGAAGCTGCACGAGCGGACGGTGTGCAGCCATCCGAGCCGCCCTGACGCGAGGGCCTCGCGGGCCGCCGCGTTCCCCGCGTCGAAGCGGCGCTGGAACCCGACCTGCACCGGAACTCCGGCCTTCTTCGCGGACGCCACGATTTGGAACGTTCCATCAACATCGGACGCAAGGGGCTTCTCGCAGAAGACGGGCAATCCGGCCGCGAGCGCCCGCTCGACCAGATCGGCGTGCGCGTCCGTCGCGGCGGCCACGACGAGGCCGTCCAGCCCGGCGGAGAACAGGTCCGCCACCTCGCCGACGGCCTGGACGTCCACGGCCCGGACGTCCGGCGAGACCGCAGGTCGGTCGATCAGCGTCTCTGCGGGAGGACGACCCCCCGCACCCTCCGGCGAAGGCGGCCCGTCCGGCGCCTTACGCTCCGCTGGCGCTCCGCTCCAGGCGCCGGTCAGGCGGGCCGCCAGGGCCCGAGCACGCGCGGCGTCCGCGTCGGCGACGACCAACGCCTCCACCTCGGGCAGTTCACACAGGGCCGCGGCGTGGCGCGCACCGATGCGCCCCGCGCCGGCCAGTCCGATCCTCATGGAACCCCTCCCCGCTCGGCGGTCAGGTGAGTCCCGAGTGTGCTGGAGCGTTCCAGGGGCGTCAACGGCCGGGCGTGCGCGCCGCCGGTAAATGAGGTGTCCGAAACCCGGCGGACTAGGCTGGCGGCGGCACCGGCCCCGGGCTGTCGCACCAGGAACACCAAGCGCTAGTTTGATGCCATGCGGGTCCTCGTCACCGGCGCCTCCGGGTTCGTCGGCTCTCACACCGTCCGCGCCCTGCTCGCCGCGGGCCACCGTCCGCGCGCGCTCGTCCGCGACCCCGGCAAGACCGCCAAGGTGCTCCAGGCCATCGGCGTCCAGGCGGAGGAGGTCGAGCTGCTCCCGGGCGACATGCTCGACGCCGCCGCCGTGGCCGACGCGCTGGACGGCTGCGACGCCGCGATCCACGCCGCCGCCGCGATCGGCGTCACCGGCCCGCACCGCGACCTGGTCGAGGTCAACGTCACCGGCACCTGCAATGTGGTCGGCGGCGCGGTCGACCGCGGCCTGACGTCCATCGTGCACGTGTCGACGATCGGGGTCTTCGTTCCGCCGTCCGGTCCGGTGATCACCGCCGACGCGCCGCTCGCGAGCCCCCGCACCGGCTACGGCCGGTCGAAGCTGGCCGCCGAGACCTACGTCCGCGGCCTCCAGGACGACGGCGCCCCCGTGACGATCGTCTACCCCGGCGGCGTCTGCGGGCCCGACCAGCCCCACCTCGACGCGCTGAACGAGGGCCTCGCCGCCGCGCTCGGCAAGCTGTGGCCGCTGCCCGGCGGGGGCGTGTCGGTCATCGACGTCCGCGACCTCGCCACCGCCCTGGCCCGTGCCGTCGGGGCCGGGCGGGGCCCGAGCCGCTGGGTGCTCGGCGGCCGCTACCTCACCTGGCCGCAGTACGCCGACCTCTGCGACGCGCTGACCGGCGTGAAGTGCCGCCGCGTCCGGGTGCCGAGCGGCGCGATGCTCGCGCTCGGCTCCGCCCTCGACGCCGCCAAGCGCGTCCGCCCGTTCGACTACCCGCTGACCCGCGACGCCGCCGAGTTCATGGTCACGCTCGTCCCGACCGACGACCGTCCGATCCTGGACGCGCTGGACCTCACCCTGCGCCCCGTCGAGGAGACCGTCGCGGACGCCCTGCGCTGGCTGGCCGAGAGCGGACACCTCAACCCCCGCCGGGCCGGCCGGCTCGTCACCGAGGAGCGGAAGATGGCCGAGCCGACCCTGATCCAGCGGACCCTGGGCCCGCTGTTCCAGCGCATCTCCGGCGCCCGCTGGTTCGCCAAGGTCGGCCCGAAGGTCGTGCCGCACGTGGACCGGGCCCTGCACCGGCTCACCGGCGGCAGGGCCATGCTCGGCCAGCTCCTCGTCCCGAGCCTCGTCCTCACCACCACCGGCGCCGTCAGCGGCCTGCGCCGGCAGACGCCCCTGGCGTGCCTGCCGGACGGCGACGGCTGGCTCGTCGTCGGCTCGAACTTCGGCCGCGAGAAGCACCCGGCCTGGACCGGCAACCTCATCAAGAACCCCGAGGCCGAGGTGAGCTTCCGCGGGGCGACCACCCCGGTCACCGCCCACCTGCTGGACGACGCCGAACGCGCCGAGGCATGGCCGCGCCTCACCGCCGTCTGGCCCGTCTACGACCGCTACGTGGAACGCGCCGACCGCCAACTGAGGGTCTTCCGGCTCACTCCGCGCTGAACCCGCCGAGGTCCCCGACGCCATTGAGAACGGCGCCGGCCGTGCCGCGGACACCGAATCCGGAATCGGCGGGCCGTTGTGGCGTCACGCTCCGCGAAAGGTCCTCGACAGGCGGCGGCCCAGCAGAAAGTAGGCGATCACCACACCGGCGACATTGAGGATGACGTCGTCGACGTCGAAGGCGCGGCCCATCACGACCGCGCCCTGGACGGTCTCGATGATCAGCGAGAACACGCCGGTCAGGAGGGCGAGCCGGAGGGGGCCGCGCAGGGACGTCCACACGATCGGCAGCAGGACGCCGAGGGGCGCGAGCAGCGCGAGGTTCCCGCCGATCTGCAGGAAGGCCTCCTTCGTCGGCTGGTCCATGTAGAAGCGGAGCGAACGCCCGGGATGGAGGTTCCCGCTCGCCTGGCCGTTGTCGTGGACGGGCGTCAGCGTGAGCCGGAAGGCGAAATAGAAGAAGACGCCGAGAATGGCGAGCGCGATCGTCACCACGACCGCGCGGAGGACGAGCACATACCAGGACACCTTTTCGCCGCGCTCCGCAGGCTGCCACATTTCCACCAGCATCTCGCGCTGGTCCCCGTTTCCCCGCAGGCTATGCGCGTCGCCGGATTACGGGCACCGCCCCCAGGACCGGTCAACGGTTTCCGGCATGTCCGAATCCTGCCGGGACCAGGGCGTTGACAGGACTGACCAAGCAAGCGCATGATTCGCCGTGATCGGAGTCACATCCGATCGCGGGTGGCCGGCGCGAGGCCCCCTCACGGAATGCCATCAGTGAGAGAGGTTGCGTCATGGCCGGTCATGGGCGGCAGCATGCCGTGGATTCGGGGATCACCCGCCGCCGGTTCCTCACCGGGGCCGGGGTCGCGGCCGGAGCGCTGCTCCTGCCCGCGTGGCGGACCGCCGCCGCGGCCGCGCCGGACAAGGCGATCGCGGACGGCGACCGGGTTCCCGCGCTGGTCATCGGCAGCGGCTACGGCGGCGCCGTCGCCGCGCTCCGGCTGACCCAGGCGGGCGTCCCGACCCACATCGTCGAGATGGGGCAGAGCTGGACGGCGCCCGGCTCGGACGGGAAGGTCTTCAGCTCGCTGCTCAGCCCGGACGGGCGGTCCTACTGGTTCCGCACCCGGACCGACCAGCCCGTCGGGTACTTCCTCGGCGTCGACGCCAACAAGAACATCGACCGGTACGCGGGCGTCCTGGACTCCGAGGCGTTCGCCCACACGCGCGTCTACCAGGGCCGCGGCGTCGGCGGCGGCTCGCTGGTGAACGGCGGCATGGCCGTCACGCCCAAGCGCGCATACTTCGAGGAGATCCTGCCGTCGGTCGACGCGAACGAGATGTACGGCACGTACTTCCCGCGCGCGAACGCCGCGCTCGGCGTCAACGCCATCGACACGTCCTGGTTCGAGTCCACGAAGTGGTACAAGTTCGCGCGCGTCGGACGGGACAGCGCCCAGGCGGCCGGGTTCGGGACCACGTTCGTCCCCAACGTCTACGACTTCGGCTACATGAAGCAGGAGGACGCCGGCACCAAGCCCAAGTCGGCGCTCGCGCAGGAGGTCATCTACGGCAACAACTACGGCAAGCGTTCGCTGGACAAGACCTATCTCGCCGCGGCGGCGGCGACCGGGCGGCTCACCATCAGCCCGCTGCACACCGTCACCGGCGTCGCGCCCGCCTCGGGCGGCGGCTACACGGTGGAGATGACGCAGATCGACACGGCCGGCAACACCGTCGCGCGCAAGACCGTCACCGCGGACCGGGTGTTCTTCGCCGCGGGCAGCGTCGGCACGCCCAAGCTGCTGGTCGCGATGAAGGCGCAGGGGCGCCTGCCGAACCTGCCCGACGCGGTGGGCGACGGCTGGGGCAACAACGGGAACGTGATGGTCGCCCGCGCCAACCACGTCTGGGACACCACCGGAGCCGACCAGTCCACGATCCCGGCGATGGGCATCGACAACTGGAGCGACCCGAACGGCCCGGTGTTCGCCGAGATCGCCCCGTTCCCGGCGGGCACGGAGCTGTGGGTCAGCCTGTACCTGGCGATCACGAAGAACCCGAACCGGGCCCGGTTCACCTTCAACTCCGGCACCGGCAAGGTCGACCTGTCGTGGCAGTCGTCGTGGACGCAGCCGTCCATCGACGCCGCCAAGCGCGTCTTCGACAAGATCAACAGCAAGGCGGTCACCGTCTACCGGTCGGACATGTTCGGCGTCAACAAGGTCTGGGGCGACGACTTCGTCTACCACCCGCTCGGCGGCTGCGTCCTCGGCAAGGCCACCGACGCCTACGGGCGGCTGCCCGGCCACCCCGGCCTCTACGTGGTCGACGGATCGCTCGTCCCCGGCAGCACCGGCGTCAACCCGTTCGTCACCATCACCGCGCTGGCCGAACGCACCATGGCGCGGGTCCTCGCCGAGGACACCGCGCCATGAGACAACTGCCGGGCTATTTGGCGTAGATGGCCTCGATCTCGTTCGCGTAGTCCTTCGCCACCACGTTCCGCTTGAGCTTCAGCGACGGGGTG
>NZ_JBEYYT010000166.1:13570-18659 GCF_040645715.1 Spirillospora sp. NPDC046719
ACACCCCCCCCGGGCCCGGCCCCCGCCCCCCGCCCCCCCGGCGCCCCCGGGCGCGGGCGTTCCGCGTCCGCCGGGTCAGACCGCCACGGGCGTGGTGGCCGGCTCCAGCGCCAGCTCCAGCACCTCGCGGACGTCGCTGACGGCGTGGACCGTCATGCTGTCCAGCACCTCCGCCGGGACGTCCTCGAGGTCGGGCTCGTTGCGCTTCGGCACGATCGCGGTGGTGATGCCGAGCCGGGACGCGGCCAGCAGCTTCTGCTTCAGGCCCCCGATCGGCAGCACCCGCCCGGTCAGCGACACCTCACCGGTCATCGCCACGTCCGACCGGACCGGCCGCCCCGACAGCAGGGACGCCAGCGCCGTCGTCATGGTGATGCCCGCGCTCGGGCCGTCCTTCGGGATCGCGCCGGCGGGCACGTGGACGTGCACGCCGCGGTCCTTCAGGTCGCCGACCGGCAGCTCCAGCTCCGCGCCGCGCGAGCGCAGGTAGCTCAGCGCGATCCGGGCCGACTCCTTCATGACGTCGCCGAGCTGCCCGGTCAGCGTCACGCCGGTGTCACCGGTCTCCTTGTCGGCCAGCGACGCCTCGATGTAGAGGACGTCGCCGCCCGCGCCGGTGACCGCCAGGCCCGTCGCGACGCCCGGCACGCCCGTCCGCCGCTCCGACCTGCTGAGCTCGACCTCCGGGGTGAACCGGGGCCGCCCCAGGTAGTCCTTCAGGTCGTCCGCGCCGATCGCGACCGGCAGCTCCGCCTTCTCCAGCGCGACGTTCGCGGCGACCTTCCGCAGCACCCGCGCGATCGACCGGTCCAGCGACCGGACGCCCGCCTCGCGGGTGTACTCGGCGGCCAGCAGGCGCAGCGCGTCGTCGCCGAACGTCACCTCCGACGGCTCCAGCCCGGCCTTGTCGAGCTGGCGCGGCAGCAGGTGGTCGCGGGCGATGGTGACCTTCTCGTGCTCGGTGTAGCCGTCCAGCTGGACGAGCTCCATCCGGTCGAGCAGCGGCCCGGGGATCGCCTCCACCACGTTCGCGGTCGCGAGGAACAGCACGTCGCTCAGGTCGAGCTCGACCTCCAGGTAGTGGTCCCGGAACGTGTGGTTCTGCTCGGGGTCGAGGACCTCCAGCAGCGCCGCCGTCGGGTCGCCCCGGTAGTCGGCGCCGACCTTGTCGACCTCGTCCAGCAGCACGACCGGGTTCATCGAGCCCGCCTCGCGGATCGCCCGGACGATCCGTCCCGGCAGCGCCCCCACGTAGGTGCGCCGGTGGCCGCGGATCTCCGCCTCGTCCCGCACGCCGCCGAGCGCGACGCGCACGAAGTTGCGCCCCATGGCCCGCGCGACCGACTCGCCCAGCGAGGTCTTGCCGACCCCGGGAGGACCGGTCAGCGCCAGGACGGCGCCGCTCCGGCGCCCGCCCACGACGCCGAGGCCGCGGTCCTCGCGGCGCTTGCGCACCGCCAGGTACTCGATGATGCGCTCCTTGACGTCGTCGAGGCCGGCGTGGTCGGCGTCCAGGATCTTCCGCGCGCCCGCGATGTCGTAGGCGTCCTCGGTCCGCTCGTTCCACGGGATGTCGAGGACGGTGTCCAGCCACGTGCGGATCCAGCCGCCCTCCGGCGAGGCGTCGGACGACCGCTCCAGCTTGTCGACCTCCTTCAGCGCCGCCTCGCGGACCTTCTCGGGGAGGTTCGCGGCCTCGATCCGGGCCCGGTAGTCGTCCTCCTCACCGGCGGGGTCGCCGTTCAGCTCGGCCAGCTCCTTGCGGATGGCCTCCTGCTGCTGCCGCAGCAGGAACTCCCGCTGCGTCTTCTCCATGCCCTCCTGGACGTCCTTGCGGATCGTCTCCGCGACGTCCAGCTCGGCGAGGTGGTCGCGCGTCCAGCCGATGACCAGCTCGAGCCGCTCGACGACGTCGACCGTCTCCAGCACCTCGACCTTCTGCTCGGTCGTCAGGTACGGCGCGTACCCGGCGTTGTCGGCCAGCGTCGAGGGGTCGTCGATCTGCTGCACCACGTCCACGACCTGCCACGCGCCGCGCTTCTGCAGGATCGCGCTGACCAGGCCCTTGTACTCCTTGGCCAGCTCCTGCGCGCGGCCGCTCGCCGGCGGGGTCTCGATCGACGTGCCCTCGACCCACAGGGCCGCGCCCGGCCCGGTCGTCCCGGTCCCGATCCGCACCCGCTGCACGCCCCGGACGACCACCCCGGGCTCACCGCCCGGCAGCCGCCCCTCCTGCTCGATGACGCCGAGCGTGCCGACGGCGGCGTACTGCCCGTTCACCCGCGGGACCACCAGCACCCGCGGCTTGCCCGCCGACCGGATGCCGGGGCCCTTGGGCTGCGCCACCGCCTTGGCCGCCTCGACGGCCGCCCGCACCTCCCCGCTCTCGGACAGGTCGAGGGGCACCACCATGCCCGGCAGAACGGCCCCGTCGTCCAGGGGCAGCACCGGCAGCGTCAGGGTCTCGCTCATGCTCAGCTCCAAGTCCTTCGTCGCGGCCCCCTCGGGAGGGACCGTCCCGGTCGCCCGGGAACCCAACACCAAGTTGAGTCATACTCACTCAAGAAAACGGAGCAACTAATAATTTCCTCAGCAACGTTCGCTCTCAGCGATCACCGGCCCGGCCTACCCTGACCCCATGAGCCGGACCTTGGCGACGGACGCGAACGGCAACGCCCTGACCGCGTTCCTGCCTGCCGTACCCACGTCCAACGCACCGGCCGGCGCCCCGATGCCCGCCGCCCTGGTCGCCGTCCGCCACGGGACGTCCGTCCTCCTGGTCTTCGACCGCCACCGCCGCCAGTGGGAACTCCCGGGCGGCCGGATCGACCCCGGTGAGACGCCCTTGCAAGCGGCCGTCCGGGAACTCCGCGAGGAGACCGGCCTCGACCTCCCCGCCCTCGCCCTCGCCGGCCACGCCCGCTTCCGCCTCGTCGACCCGCCCCGCGACGAGTACGCCGCCGTCTACACGGGCCAGGTCAGCGCCCGCCACCGGTTCGTCCCGAACGAAGAGATCAGCGCCGTCCACTGGTGGAACACCACCACCGCGCCTCCCCCGAACGCCCAGCCCCTCGACACGACCCTCGCCCTCCTCGCGACTTCCCCCAACCCGGCCGATGCGGTCAGGAGATCAGCTTGCCGACGGTGGCCGGAGTCTCGGGCCGGCCGGTGGCGCGGCGGGACTCGTCGGCCGCCCATTTGAAGACGCCGGTGGCCATGAGGGACGGCTCGGACTCGGCGCGGGCGGCGTAGACCTCGGCGCGGGCCTCGTGCAGGGACGCGTCGCCGGGGTCGGCCTGGACGGCCATCTCCGCGAGGTGGGCGGCGAGGCGCAGGTCGCCGCCGTCGGCGGCGCGGCGGGCGGCGTCGGCGACCTTGGCGGCGCCGCCGGCGAGGGCCGCGACGGCGCGGGCGAGGTCGGCGTCGCGCGCGGGCTTGAGGTGGGCGGGGTTGCCGTCGTACCAGCCGCCGTACATGCGCCACAGGTTCCGCACGATGAACTCGGGCTCGTCGTACTTGGCCTGAAGGTAGACGCGGTCGGACAGGTGCGCGGGCGGGGCGACGGCGTGGACGATGTCGTCGAGGCGGCGGCCCTCGTTCAGCATCGCGAGGGTCTGGTCGACGATGCTCTCGAGCCATTCGGCGGTCTCGGTGAGGGCCTGCGCGATGCGGTCCGCGCCGAAGACGGGGGCGCCGTGCGACGGCATCATGATCTCGGCGCCGAGGGCCGCCATCCGGCGCAGGGCGTGCGCCCATTCGCGCGGGTACCGCTGCACCTTCTGCGGGTTGCCGCAGTTGGGGGTGAGCCAGATGAACAGGTCGCCGGGCAGGAGCAGCCTGTACTCGGGGACGTAGGCGACGGTGGCGTCGTCGGTCTCGCCCTTGGCGTGGAAGAGGTCGAAGGTGAGGCCGGCGCGGGTGACGGTCAGCGCGTCGCGGTAGGTGACGTCGGGCTGCCGGTACTCGGTGGGCCAGCGCAGGCCGGGGGCCTGGAACTGGCGCTGGTTGATCACGGAGTTGTAGCCGGCGGTGAGGACGTAGCGGTCGAAGCGGTCGCGGACGAGCTCGTGCGCGACGACCTGGGGGCGCGGTCCGTCCTCGGCGTCGAACGGGCCCATGCCCATGACGTGGTCGATGTGGCCGTGCGAGTAGAACGCGAGCGTGAGCGGGTCGGACGTCCAGGCGCGGACGCGGTCGTGCAGCCTCGCGGCGGTCATCTGGTTGCCGGTGTCGAACAGCATCAGCTCGCCCCGGCCGCGGAAGGCGATGACGTTGCCGAAGCCGGGCTGCCAGCCGAGGCCGTCGGCGATCTCGATGACGCCGGAGCCGCCCATGCCCGTGTGGACGATGCTGTCGTCGGCGGCGCCGCGCCAGACCCGGTCCGCGTAGTCCTTGATGTCCGCGTAGTTCTCGATGTCCATGGCGGGCTCCGTTCAGGCGGCGGGTGGTGGTACGGATCACCCTGCTGCGGGACGGCGCATCGCGACAACCGGCGCTTCTCCCGCGTTCGTCCGGTTCGGCTGTGACATGTCACAATCGGCGGCGGGGAGGTCGTCATCGAGAAGGACCGGGTGCGGCAGGTCGCGGCGGACCTGGCGGCGCGCTGCGAGGGCCAGGTGAACCGGCTCGCGCGGGAGCTGACGCAGCGGCGCTTCGCCGCGCTCCCCGAGTACGCGGACCTGCCGGCGGACATGCGGGACGTGGAGATCGCGGCGACCGCGCGGCACGCGATCAGGCGGTTCCTGCGGATGGCCGAGGGCGCGCCGGCGGACGAGGACGACCTGCGGCTGTTCCGCGAGCGCGCCGCGCAGCGCGCCGAGGAGGGCATGCCGCTCGCGAACCTGCTGGCCTCGTACTACATCGGCGCCGAGGTCGTCTGGGACGCGCTGGTCGCCGAGGCCCGGCCGGACGAGCTGGCCGCGCTGCCGATGCTGGCGCGGCTGCAGCTGCGCGGCACCAACCGGGTCGTCGTCGCGGTGACGGAGGCGTACCAGGCGGAGCGGGCGGCGATCCTGGACGAGCGCCGCGAGGCTGTCCGGGAGGTGGCGCGGGCGCTGCTCGCCGGGGAGCCGGCGCGCGCGACGGCGGA
>NZ_JBEYYT010000167.1:0-18405 GCF_040645715.1 Spirillospora sp. NPDC046719
TTCGTCCACCCTTGACTTTGGAGCCTCTGCGGCCCCTAGGCAGGTGTTGGGGGCAGGCTCCGCCTGCCCCGCCCCGGGTCGCGCCGCCCCCACCGCTCTCCACGTAAAGGGGCGGTTGTCGAGTGGGTCTGCCGTCGGAGCCGTGCAATTCTGGGCTGTCGAAATTTCGCATAGGTATAGCTGGCCATACCTATCTGTGGGGTGATGATAATCCATCCCTTCTTTGATGATGAGTGCGTCGGTTGGACGATATTATTGACCCATGCGCTCAGTTCGGGTCGATCTCGATGAGGCGTCCACTGTGGAATTGGTGGACGCTCTCTCGGTGATCGCCGCTGAACTCGCTGGACGAGACGTCCCTGATTCGGCGGCCGCTTGTCTGGAACTCACCGAGACTCTCGTCGCGGCTTCCGATATGCAGGAAAGCGCGCTGGCATCGTTCATCGGTCGGGTCGACGTCGCCGGAGAGCAGGCGCGATGGGGTTATCCCTCCACACAGGCGTGGCTGCGGTCTCGGTTGGGCATGCGCGACAGTCGAGCCAAGGAGCGCCTCACTCTTGCCCGGCAGCGTCATCGCCTCCCGCAGGTGGCCGAACGCCTCGCCGCCGGAGATCTTTCATACGGGTACGCCGCCGCTGTCGCCGACTCGGTGTCACGTCTGGACGACACCGACTGTGGAGAGGCTGAGGCGACCCTGCTCAGGTTCGTCGAGCAGGGCTTTTCGGCTGGGAAGGTCGCCGCGTTCGGGCGGCGGATTCGTGATGTCATCGCCGAGCGCGACGGCTCCGAGGACGCCCCGGATGAGGACACCAAGCGGGGCTATGACAAGTCGTGGATCACGACCACGCGTTCGCTGGACGGCGGCCGGTATGTGAAGGGGTGGCTCAACCCCGAGGATGCCGCGATCTGGGACGGCACTCTGGCCCCGTTGGCCAAGCCGGCCGGTCCTGACGATCGCCGTGACCTCGCCGAGCGGACGGCGGCGGCGCTGTCGAGTGTGCTGTCGGGTGGGCACAAGGCGTCCAAGGTCACGGTGATCTGCGACCTGGAGACGCTCACCGGCGGCAACGCTCCGGGTCGCCTTGCCGATGGGACTCCGATTCCCGCTGCCCAGGCCCGCCGCATCGCGTTGGCGGCTGGGGTGTCGCCCCTGCTTCTGGGGCGGGGGAACACTCCGCTGTACCTGGGCTATCGGGAGCGGTTCGCTTCCGCCGCGCAGCGGCAGGTGCTGGAGACGCTGTACTCCTCGTGCGCGGTGCGGGGATGTGAAGTGCCCGGGGCGCTGTGCGAGGTCGACCACGTGCATGGGTGGGCGCTCGGGAGATCGCCCACTGACATCGATCAGCTCGCCCTGACGTGCGGATGGCACAACCGCTTCAAGCACGCCAACCCCGACCGGATCCGCATCAGCAAAGATCCAGAGGGGCGGTACATCTACCGGCTTCTTCCGCCTCGGGACGTGGGGGTGCCCCGTGCCACGAGTCCGCCCGCCGAGCTCGATCGGGCTGCCTGAACCCCTGCGAAAATCAGCGGTGCGGCCGCCTGGTGCCGAAGGCTTTCGCTGCCCGGAAGGGGGGTCTTGTATCTGGTCAGGGGCGGTGCAAGCGTGGAAGTGATGACGAGAGGGGGGAATCGTCATGATGGAGATCAAGAGCATCGAGAAGCCGGACGACCGCCGCGACTTCCCCAGGGGGCACCTGGAGGTCGTGAACATGTCCGGGCTGGTGTTCGGCAAGGCGACGTTCGAGCCGGGATGGCGCTGGACGGAGTCCGTCCGGGACATCGCGGGCACCGAGCTCTGCGAGGTGCACCACAACGGCTACGTCGTCGACGGGCGCATGCGGATACGGACGAGCGACGGCGCCGAGCAGGAAGTCGGGCCCGGCGACGTGTTCGTGGTCTCGCCCGGCCATGACGCGTGGGTCGTCGGGGACGAGCCGTGCATCGTGTTCGACTTCGCCGGGAACATCGGCGACTACGCGAAGGCCCAGTGAGCTTCCCGGGTGTCGGCAAGAGTCGCCGAGGTCCGCGGGGTACCGCGGGCAGTAGATTCTAGAGATGGACGATCGGCCGACTCTCGACGACATCCGGCGGGCACCGAAGGTGCTGCTGCACGATCACCTCGACGGTGGCGTCAGGCCCGCGACCATCGTGGACCTGGCGCGGGACAGCGGGTACGAGGCGCTGCCCACCACGGACCCGGAGAACCTCCGGGCGTGGTTCGAGGAGGCGTCCAACTCCGGGTCGCTGGAACGGTACCTGGAGACGTTCTCGCACACCGTCGGGGTGATGCAGTCCGTCGAGGCGCTGACGAGGGTCGCGTACGAGTGCGGCGAGGACTTGGCGGCCGACGGGGTCGTGTACGCGGAGGTCCGGTACGCGCCGGAGCAGCATCTGAGCGGCGGCCTGACGTTGGAGCAGGTCGTCGAGGCGGTACTGGACGGGTTCGCGAAGGCCCGCCGGGACTTCGGGATCCGGGTCGGGACGCTGGTGACGGCGATGCGGCACCAGGCGCGGTCGATGGAGATCGCGGAGCTGGCCGTCCGGTACCGGGACCTCGGGGTGGTCGGGTTCGACATCGCGGGCGCGGAGGCGGGGTACCCGCCCACCCGGCACCTGGACGCGTTCGAGTACCTGCAGCGGGAGAACGCGCACTTCACCATCCACGCGGGGGAGGGTTTCGGGCTGCCGTCGATCTGGCAGGCGATCCAGTGGTGCGGCGCGGACCGGCTCGGGCACGGGGTGCGGATCATCGACGACATCGAGGTGGACGGGGACGAGGCGCGGCTCGGCCGGCTCGCCGGGTACGTGCGGGACAAGCGGATCCCGCTGGAGATGTGCCCGACGTCGAACATCCAGACGGGCGCCGCGAAGTCGATCGAGGAGCACCCGATCGGGCTGCTGCGGCGGCTGAGCTTCCGGGTGACGGTGAACACCGACAACCGGCTGATGAGCGGGACGACGCTGTCGCGGGAGTTCGCGAAGCTGCGGGACGCGTTCGGGTACGGGTGGGACGATCTGCAGTGGTTCACGGTGAACGCGATGAAGTCGGCGTTCGTGCCGTTCAACGAGCGGCTGGAACTGATCAACGGGGTGATCAAGCCCGGATTCGCGCAGCTCAAGTGGAGCGGCGCGCGGCCCCTGGCATGATCGGGCCATGCTGACCATTCGCTCCACCGGCGGGCGCATCGCCGCGTACGTGTGGCTGGTGTTCGCCGGGCTCAACATCATCGACCTGGTGTTCGGCGTCACCGGCGACGCCACGTACTCGCTGGCCGCCTTCACCATCGGGGCGCTGCTGCTGCTCGGCTGCGGCATCGCCTACACGGTCGGGCTCCGTCCGGCGATCATCGGGACCGAGGAGGCGGTGACGGTCCGCAACCCGCTGCGGGAGACGCGGGCGCCGTGGCCGGCCGTCCGGGAGATCGTGGGGACGAACGCGGTGACCGTGAAGTTCGACGGGCCGGACGGGCGGGAGCTGGAGACGCGGGCGTGGGTGCACCAGACGTCGCCGCGCGCGCAGGCGAAGGCGGAGGCGCGGGCGCGCCGGTCGGAGGACAAGATGGCGGCGGCGCTGAAGGGCCGGACGCCGGCGGCGTACGCGGCGCAGCAGCTGAACGAGATCCGGGACCGGCAGCGGACGAAGACCAGGTCGGGGGCGCCCGACCGGGCCGCCGAGGCGAAGGCGGACAAGGACGGCGCGACCGGGACGATCAGCTGGTCGGTCCCGGCCCTCGCGTCCCTGCTGGTTCCCCTGGTGGCCCTGATCGGGCTGCTGGTCGCGGGCGCGGTCAGGTGAGGGCGAGCGCGGCGGAGACGTCCTCGCGGAGGGCGTCGAGGTCGGCGGCGGCGCGTTCGCGGGCCGCCGCGACGTCGCCGGACACCGGGCGGACGACCTCCAGGTAGCACTTCAGCTTGGGTTCGGTGCCGGACGGCCGGATGACGACGCGGGCGCCGCCGAGGCGGAACCGCAGGCCGTCGGTGGGCGGCAGGCCGTCCACGCCGCCGGACAGGTCGTCGAACGCCTCCACGGCGCGTCCGCCCAGCTCGGCGGGCGGGTTCGCGCGCAGCCGCGCCATCGCGCCGGCGATCAGCGACAGGTCGTCCACCCGTACCGACAGCTGGGACGTGGCGTGCAGCCCGTACCGGCGGGCCTGGTCGTCGAGGAGGTCGAGCAGGGTGCGGCCGTCGCGGCGGGCCTCGGCGGCGAGCGCCGCGACGGCGAGGGCCGCGCCGATGCCGTCCTTGTCGTTGACCAGGACGCCCCGGTCGTCGCCGACGCTGTAGCCGAGGGCCTCCTCGTAGCCGAACACGAGCCGGTCGCCCGCCCCGCCCGCCTTCATGATCCACTTGAAGCCGGTGAGGGACTCGGCCGACCGGACGCCGTGCTCGCGCGCGATCGACGCCAGCAGCGACGACGACACGATCGTGGTCACCACCAGGCGGTCGTCGCCGGTGGTGTGCCGCAGGACGTGCTCGGCGAGCAGCCCGCCGACCTCGTCGCCGGTCAGCGCCCGCCAGCCGCCGGGGCCGGGGACGGCGACGGCGCAGCGGTCCGCGTCGGGGTCGTTGGCGATCACCAGGTCGGCGTCCCGGTCGCGGGCGAGCGCGAGGGCCAGGTCGAGCGCGCCCGGCTCCTCGGGGTTCGGGAACGCGACGGTCGGGAAGTCGGGGTCGGGCTCCGCCTGCTCGGGGACGACGACGGGCGCGGGGAACCCGGCCCGCTCGAACGCCGCGAGGAGGACGTCGCGCCCGACGCCGTGCATCGGCGTGTAGACGATCGAGATGTCGCGCTCATCGCCGAGGCGCAGGTCCGCCAGGGCGTCCAGGTAGAGGCGGGTGTCGTGGTGGACGGTCCAGTCCGAGCCGAGCGGCAGCTCGTCCACGCGGCCGACCGCGTCGATCGCGGCGGAGATCTCCGCGTCGCGCGGCGGGACGATCTGCGCGCCGTCCCCCCAGTACACCTTGTAGCCGTTGTCGCGCGGCGGGTTGTGGCTCGCCGTCACCATGACGCCCGCCACGACGTCGCCGAACGACCTCGTGAAATGGGCCAGGACGGGCGTCGGGACCGGGTCGGCGAACACCTCGGCGCGCAGCCCCGCGCCCGCCAGCACCGCCGCCGTGTCCTGCGCGAACCGCCGCGACCCGTGCCGCGCGTCGAACCCGACGATCACCCGGCCGCCGGCCGGGAGGCACGCGGCGAGGCCCGCCGCCGCACGCATCACCGTCACCCGGTTCATCCGGTTCGGCCCGGCGCCCAGCTCGCCGCGCAGCCCCGCCGTCCCGAACTCCAGCCGGGACCCGAACCGGTCCGCGAGGGCCCGGTCGTCGCCCGCGTCGAGGATCGCGCGCAGCTCGGCGCGGGTGTCCGGGTCCGGGTCCTGCGCCAGCCATTCCTCGGCGTATCCGCGAAGGTCGCTCATGCTCACAGCTTCGTCAGGACGGTGCCGAGCAGCTCGCCCATCCGGCCCGCCGCCGCGCGGCCCGCCGCCAGGACCTCCTCGTGGTCCAGCGGCTCGCCGGACAGGCCCGCCGCGATGTTGGTGACCAGCGAGATCCCCAGCACGTCCGCGCCGCCCTGCCGGGCCGCGATCGTCTCCAGCGCCGTGGACATCCCGACCATGTCGGCGCCCATCGTCCGCAGCATCCGGATCTCCGCCGGCGTCTCGTACGTCGGGCCCCGGAACGCCGCGTAGACGCCCTCCGCCAGCGTCGGGTCGACCTCCTTCGCGAGCGCCCGCAGCCTCGCCGAGTACGCCTCGGTCATGTCCAGGAACGACGGCCCCGTCAGCGGGTTCGCGCCCGACAGGTTCAGATGGTCGGAGATCAGCACCGGGTCGCCGACCCGCTGGTGCTCCGGCCGCAGCCCGCCCGCCGCGTTCGTCAGCACGACGGTTCCGACGCCCGCCGCCAGGGCCGTCCGGACGCCGTGCACCACCGCGTCCACGCCGCGTCCCTCGTACAGGTGCGTCCGGCCGAGGAACACCAGCGCCCGGTGCCCGCCGACCTCCACGACCCGGACCTTGCCCGCGTGGCCCTCGACGGCGGGCGCCGCGAACCCCGGCAGCAGCGTGACGGGCAGCTCGTCGTCCGGCGCCCCGAGCGCGTCGGCCGCCGGGACCCAGCCCGACCCCATCACCAGCGCCACGTCGAAGGAGTCGATGGAGGTGCGCGTCCGCAGCTCGTCGGCGGCGGCCCGCGCCAGGTCAAAAGCGTCGTTGCTCACATCGCCGACACTACAGCCGTCCCCCGGCAGGGCGATCCTCGCTCCGCTCCGGTCGCCCGCCGCCCCGCGTCGACTCACTCGCGGGAAGGGCGCCGCCCCGCGGGTGATCCTCGCTCGGTTCTGGTCGCCCGCCGCCCCGCGTCGACTCACTCGCGGGAAGGGCGCCGCCAGGAGGCGCGCTCTCTCGCTCTGCTTGGCGGGTCAGTCGCCTAGGGATTTGCAGGGGCGGGTGCGCAGGTCCTTGACGTAGTCGTCCGGGGCGCCGGCCGCCTCGGCGGCGTCGGCGAGGATGCCGAGGTAGTGCGCGGACGGTAGGCCGCCCTCGTAGTCGTCCAGGACGTAGAGCCAGCACAGTGCGTCGCCGTCCAGCGTCTGCACGCGGACCCGGATCTTGCGGTAGACGCCGAGCGCGGCGCCCTCCCACGCGTCCAGCTCCTTCTCGTCGAAGGCCGGGACGTCGTAGATCACCACGAAGACCTGCTCGAAGTCGTCCTCGACGACGGTCGCGAGGGCCCCGTCGAAGCCCTGGCCGCCGAAGGTCAGCCGCCAGCCGGTCAGCCAGCCGGTGCCGCGCATGGGCGAGTGGGGAGCCCGGCTCGCCATCTGCTCGGGGTCCATGTTGGAGGCGTACGCCGCGTACAGAGCCACGTTGGCCAAGGCTACGCCACATGAGAGGGCGGGACCGCTGCGGAGCGTCGTTCGCGTACCCGCGGGTCTTATCACTGGTCTGAGTAGGAAACAATGGGAGATGTGACCCGCATCGTGATCATCGGAGGAGGACCGGGCGGCTACGAGGCCGCACTCGTCGCGGCGCAGCTCGGCGCGGACGTGACCGTCATCGAGCGGGACGGGCCCGGCGGCGCGTGCGTGCTCACCGACTGCGTCCCCTCCAAGACGCTCATCGCCACGTCGACCCGCATGGCGGTCATGTCCGAGTCCGCCGGGCTCGGGCTGCGCTTCAGCGGCGGTCCCGACGGCATCGTCGGCGGCCTCGAGGTCGACATGGCCAACGTCAACAAGCGGGTGAAGGACCTCGCGCGGGCCCAGTCGTTCGACGTCGCGGAACGGCTCGCCTACGAGGAAGTGAAGATCGTCCGGGGTGAGGCGCGGCTGGTGGAGCCGCACGTCGTCGCGGTCGGGGAGCGGCGGATCCGGGCCGACATCGTGCTGATCGCGACCGGCGCGACGCCGCGGGTGCTGCCCGGCGCCGAGCCGGACGGGGAGCGGATCCTCAACTGGCGGCAGCTGTACGACCTGCCGGAGCTGCCCGAGGAGCTGATCGTGGTCGGGTCCGGCGTCACCGGCGCCGAGCTGGCCGGGGCGTACCTGTCGCTGGGGTCGAAGGTCACGCTGGTGTCCTCGCGGGACCGGATCCTGCCGACGGAGGACGCCGACGCCGCGTCCGTGCTGCAGGAGGTGTTCCTGCGGCGCGGGATGAACGTGATGTCGCGGTCGCGGGCCGCGGGCGTCGAGCGGTCCGGGAACGGCGTGATCGTCACGCTGGAGGACGGCGGCAAGGTCGAGGGCACGCACTGCCTGATGACGGTCGGGATGGTGCCGAACACCACGGGCATCGGCCTGGAGGAGGTCGGCGTCACCTGCGACAAGCGCGGGTTCGTCGAGGTCGACAAGGTCTCCCGGACGTCCGTCCCGCACATCTACGCGTCCGGCGACTGCACGGGCGTGCTGATGCTGGCGTCGGTGGCGGGGATGCAGGGCCGGATCGCGATGTGGCACGCGCTCGGCGAGGCCGTCCAGCCGCTGAAGCTCGGCTGGGTCGCCTCCAACATCTTCACCGACCCCGAGGTGGCGTCGGTCGGCGTGACGCAGCAGATGGTCGACTCCGGCGACGTCAACGCCCGGACGGTCATGCTGCCGCTGTTCACCAACGCGCGCGCCAAGATGCAGGGCTTCGAGGACGGCTTCGTGAAGCTGTTCTGCCGGCCGTCCACGGGGATCGTGCTGGGCGGCGTGATCGTGGCGCCGCGGGCCAGCGAGCTGATCCTCGGCGTGTCGATCGCAGTGCAGCAGCACCTGACGGTCGACCAGGTCGCGCACACGTTCGCGGTGTACCCGTCGCTGTCGGGCAGCATCACCGAGGCGTCCCGCCGCCTGATGTCCGAGCACGCCTACTAAGACGGCCGGGCGGCGCCGCCCCGGGGCGGTCGGTTGAGCGCGGTCAGCGGCGGTCGGGCGGGTGCAGGCCGTGGCGGTGCAGGCGGGACCGGCGCAGGTCCTCGGCGGTGATCGCGACCGTGAGGGTGCTGGCGACGAACGCCAGCAGCGGGACGGCGGCGCGGATCCACGTCGGGCCCGGCAGGAGCGCCAGCAGCAGGCAGACCGGGACCATCACGTACAGGTGCCGCAGCAGCAGCCGGCCCCGCCAGCCCGCGTCGGTGAGGTCGTGCCGCACCCACTCGCGGTTGCGGGGCGGCAGCCGGAAGCCCAGCGCGTACCGGACGCGGCCTAACGGGCCCGGGTCGCCTGGTATGCGGGTCATGCTCGGGAGACCACCTCAGAAGCCGCCGAAGTCGTTGCCGCCCCAGTCTCCGCCGCCGCCGAAGTCGCCGCTGCCGAAGTCCCAGCCGCCGCCGACGTCACCGCCGTCGCCCCCGAAGCCGCCGTCACCGCCGCCGAACCCGTCGCCGTAGTAGCCGCCGCCCCAGCCGAAGCCGCCGCCCATCAGCGACCCCAGCGCGGTGCCGAGCATCAGGCCGCTGAGCAGGTCGAAACCGCCGTAGCCGTAGTAGTAGCCGCCCGCGTAGGGCGCGTAGGCGGGGCCCGCGTCCCAGTAGGGCCGCCGCGCGCCCCCGTACGGGACCATCCGGACGTCCGGGTCGTGGCCCTCCAGGACGGCCCGCGCGTCCGCCGCGCAGGCCGGCACGGACCGCGCCACGCCGCCCGGAGGCGCCCACGTGACGTCCTGGACGGACGGGCCGTGCTGCGGGTTGAAGAAGCACGGCGGGCGGCGCTCGGGCACGGGCTCGCCCGCCAGGCGGGAGCGGGTCGCGGTCATGTAGTAGCGGCCGTCTTCCAGCGCGGTGGTGACGGCCTGCATGTCCTGCGGCTTCTGGGCGCGCTCCGTCGCGGTCTTCGCCTTGTCGTAGGAGTTCATGGCGCGCTCGTAGTCGGCGCGGGTCTCCGGGTCGAGGCCGGGGTCCATGACGTTGAGGTCGAGCCGGGCGATGTCCTCGCCGAGCAGGGTGACGTCCTCCTGGACGCCCTGCTTCAGGTCCGCCATCTGCCGGGCGTGCCGCTCGCGGCGCCGCTTCCGGGCGACCAGGACGGCGCTGGTGACGGCCGCCGCGATCACGACGAGGACGCCGATCACGACGTACCCGACGACCGCGCCGGACTGGGCTTTGTCGTCGACCTTCTTCTCGGCGAGGTTCCCGAACTGGATCAGCCGCTGCTTGAGCGGCGACCCGTCGGTGCGGGTGACGAGCTGGTTGATCTCGTTGGTGTCGAGCTTCTTCGAGATCCCGCCCATCCGGGTGCCGTCGGCGGTGATCGCCACGTAGGTCTGGCCCTTGCCGACGCGGTTCGCCACGGCCTTCAGCATCTGCCCGACCTGCGGCCCGCTCACGTCGTTGCGGACGACCACGGCGCGGATGTCGGCGTCGTGGTCGCCGTCGAGCGCCGACCTGATCTGCTGCTGGTCGGCCGCCGACAGGTTCGCGCCGGAGTCGCTGGTGACGTACAGGCGCGAGCCGAGCAGGCCCTTGGCGATCTGGCCGACCGTGTCGGCGGGAAGCGCCGCCGGGGCCGTCGCCCGAGCGGGCGCGGCCCGCCCGGCCTGTGTGGCTTGCGCGGACACTGCCTGTGCGGACACTGCCCGCGCGGTCTGCGGAGACGCGGCGTGCGCGGGTGCGGCGAGGCCGGGGGCCGCGAGGCCCGCCAGCACCGCCACGGCGAGGACCACCGCCGATACCGCGGCGCGGAGCACCGGCCGGACGGTACGGATCTCGGAACTCATGATGTCAGTCTGCCCCCTCATGAAGGCCGACGACCGGGCCGCCGCACGCGTTCCGTAAAAACCGCTTTTAGTGACGAAAACGACACCCCCATCCGAACCGGGCCGGACGGGGGTGCCGTGGGAGACGCCGCGCGTCAGTCCTTGATCTCGCAGATGACCGCCCCGGAGGAGACGGTCTGGCCGACCTCGGCGGACAGGCCGCTGATCGTGCCGGCCTTGTGCGCGGTGAGCGGCTGCTCCATCTTCATGGCCTCCAGGACGACGATGGTGTCGCCCGCCGCGACGGTCGCGCCGTCCTCCACGACCGTCTTGACGATCGTGCCCTGCATCGGGCTGACCAGGGAGTCACCGGACGCCTGGGCGCCGCCGCCCTTCTTGCCGCCGCGCCGCTTGGCGGGCGCCCCCTTGCCGGCCGCGGGGGCCGCGGACGCGCCCAGCCCCGCGGGCAGCACGACCTCGATGCGCCTGCCGCCGACCTCCACGGTGACGCGCTCGCGCTCGCCCGCCTCGGCCTCCTCGCCCGCGGCGGTGGGGTCGAACGGCGGGATCCGGTTGTCGAACTCCGTCTCGATCCAGCGGGTGTGGACGCTGAACGGCGTCTCGTCGTCCGCCGGGACGAACGCCGGGTCGTCCAGCACCACCCGGTGGAACGGCAGCACGGTCGGCATGCCGTCGATCACGAACTCGTCCAGCGCCCGCTTGGCCCGCTCGGCGGCCTGCCGGCGCGTCGCGCCGGTCACGATCAGCTTGGCGATCAGCGAGTCGAACGCCTGCGGGACGGTCTGCCCGGCGACGTAGCCGGAGTCCAGCCGGACGCCGGGGCCGGACGGCGGGTCGAACGCGGTCAGCGTGCCGACGGCGGGCAGGAAGCCGCGCCCCGCGTCCTCGGCGTTCAGCCGGAACTCGAACGAGTGGCCGCGCAGCACCGGGTCGTCGTAGCCGATCTCCTCGCCGTCGGCGACCCGGAACATCTCCCGGACCAGGTCGACGCCCGCGACCTCCTCGGTCACCGGGTGCTCGACCTGCAGCCGGGTGTTGACCTCCAGGAAGGAGATCGTCCCGTCCTGGCCGACGAGGAACTCGCAGGTCCCCGCGCCGACGTAGCCGGCCTCCTTCAGGATGGCCTTGGACGAGGTGTACAGCAGCTCCAGCTGCTCGTCCGACAGGTACGGCGCGGGGGCCTCCTCGACGAGCTTCTGGTGGCGGCGCTGCAGCGAGCAGTCCCGGGTGGACACGACGACGACGTTGCCGTGCTTGTCGGCCAGGCACTGGGTCTCGACGTGCCGCGGCTTGTCCAGGTACCGCTCGACGAAGCACTCGCCGCGGCCGAACGCGCCGACCGCCTCGCGGACCGCCGACTCGTACAGCTCGGCGACCTCCTCCAGCTTGCGCGCCACCTTCAGGCCGCGGCCGCCGCCGCCGAACGCCGCCTTGATCGCGATCGGCAGGCCGTGCTCCTCGGCGAACGCGACGACCTCGTCCGCGCCCGACACCGGGTCCTTGGTGCCGGCGACCAGCGGCGCGCCGACCTTCTGGGCGATGTGCCGGGCCTGCACCTTGTCGCCGAGCGCGGTGATCGCGGCGGGCGGCGGGCCGATCCAGGTCAGCCCGGCGTTCTCGACGGCCGCCGCGAAGTCGGCGTTCTCCGCCAGGAACCCGTAGCCGGGGTGCACGGCGTCCGCGCCGGCCTCGGCGGCGACCTTCAGCAGCTTGTCGATGTCCAGGTAGCTGTCCGCCGCGGTCTGGCCGCCCAGGGCGTACGCCTCGTCGGCGACCCGTACGTGCAGCGCCTCCAGATCGGGTTCGGCGTACACCGCCACACTGGCCAGCCCCGCATCGCGACAGGCACGGGCTATACGAACCGCGATCTCACCGCGGTTGGCGATCAGGACCTTGCGCACGTGGGTCTCCTCCCTAAACCTCGCACGCAGTCTAGATAACCGCCGTTCGAGGTTTTCGTAAGGCCCTCCTTATTGCACCTGGACGCCAGATTTCAGGGCGGATGCCGCTCAGCGGGACCTATCGCGCACCCCCGTGCCAGCAGGCGCTCCCGGGCGGCCCGGTGTCGATCGCGGCCCGGGTCTTGGTCGCGGCGCGGCGTTGATCGCGCGGTCTTGGTCACGGCGCGGTCTTGGTCACGGCCCGGCCTGGGGCGGGTGGTCCTCGACGGACGTCCGGGCACGGCGAAGGCCCGCGCCTCGGGGAGGCGCGGGCCTTCGATCGGACGTGCCCGGGGCCGCGCCGGGGCGCGGTGGCGGCCCGGCGGGCGCGTCCGGACGCGTCAGCTCCCGTTGTACCGGCGGTTGAACCGCTCGACCGCCCCGGTGGTGTCCAGGACCTGCTGGCGGCCCGTGTAGAACGGGTGGCTCGCGGACGACACGTCCACGTCGACCAGCGGGTAGGTGCGGCCGTCCGTCCACTCGATCGTCCGGTCCGTCTCGGCCGTCGAACGGGTCAGGAAGGCGTAGTCCGCGCCACGGTCGCGGAAGACCACGGGCCGGTACTCCGGGTGGATCCTGTTCCTCATCGTTCCTCCCTGGTTCTCGGCTGTTCACCCCTGCAAACAGGGTGGCAACGGTTTTCATTCCCCGGTTTCCGGAGCGCCGCCCGAAGCCCGCCGCGCCGGTGTATCTTCGCCAGTGATCAGCTTCGCGACCGGGCTTCGCCGCTGAGCCTCGCCATCGGGCCTGGCCCTGGGCTCCGTCGCTGATCAGCCTCGTCAGCGAGCGGGAACGCATGGGAAGGGGCCGGATGGCTCGCCACTGGACCCGGGCCGGCCTCGCGGTGGCCCTGGCCTGCTGCCTCGCGGCGCCGTCGTCCGCCGTCCGGAGCGGCCCGTCCGCCGTGGACGCCGTCACCACCCGGCAGCTCACGGCCGCCGCCGGAACGCTGCTCCAGGGGCGCTCCGAGGCGCTCGTCCAGCGGCACGCGCGCCCCCATCCGGAGGTGCCGACGGAGGTCCTCGGCGTCCGGATCTCCCCGCGCGTCGCCCGCGTCCAGGAGCGGGCCTTCCGCGAGCTGGAGAACAGCAACCGCGCCCCCGTCGAGGGCGGCCCCGCCTACACCGGCGCCCGCACCAGCCTGGACGCCCGGCGGGCCGTCCGCACCGGCGACCGGATCACGCTGGACGCCGTCGAGCACACCGTCGTCCGCTACCGCACGGGCAAGGTCACCCAGTCGGTCCCGCGCCGGTTCGACTTCCGCCAGCGCGGCGACGACATCGTCCTGGTGGGCGAGCGGGTCCTCGATCCGAAGGCGCAGCCGGTGAACGACCCGGCCCCGCGCTCCCGCTGACGTCCTTTCCGGCATTGCGGGCATCGTTCCGGAAAGCCCGTGGCGGCCGCTCTGAAATGCCTTTGACGGACAGTAATTAAGCGGGTCACGGCATTGCGGAGCGTCGCCGGTCGGTGGCGCCGGGCCGCGAAACCTCCACCTGGCGGGGGCTGTGTGGCCACATCCGGTCACACTCGAACGGCGGGATTACGGGTGTTTCGTCGCCCGATCTCCGATGTGCCGCTGGATTCCCGTGATCGGGGAGGCGTAGGCTGGCGCCATTCTTTCGCAGTGCGGCAGGACCGGAAAACGTTCCAGTTGAAGTCCCGCCCCCGGCGGGCGGCGGATGGCGACGGAGGGTCGGAGCGATGAGCGGTGACAAGCGCGGCGCCAACCTCGGCGAGCTGGAGGAGCTGTCCCGGATCTTCAGCAAGCACTCCAAGAACCTGGACGCCCTGATCAGGGACCTCAACGGCCGCACGGTCAGCAGCAGCGCCGCCTGGTGGGGGCCCGGCGCCGACCGGTTCCGCAGCGCCTGGGCCGAGGCCAAGACCGCGTTCGACAAGATGGCCCTCGCGCTGGAGCAGGGCAGCCAAGACATCCGCAAGTCCCAGCAGAACATCGAGGCCGCCACGCGCTGACGCCTCGTCACGGACCGCGGGTCCCGGCCCATCCCCCCGAGGCCGGGACCCGCATCATTTTCTCCGCATGCCCCGCAGGGCCCGGTTTCCGGGCGGCGGCCGCCGGCTCCGGGGAAGGGGCCGCTACTCGGCGCTGACCGGAGGCGGAAGGGCCACCTGGATCTGGGTGGTGGCGCCCGCGGCGACGAACAGGCCCCGGCCGGTGGGCCCCGCCAAGGGGGCGTTGCGCGGAAGGCGCAGCCCGAACAGGTCGCCGTCGTCCGGCGACTCGACGGACAGCAAGACACCGGAGCGCGACCGGCGGGCGTCGGCGAGGAAGCCGCGGTAGCCGCGGCCTATGTCGGCGGTCGTGCCGCCGACGACGACGGCGTGCTCGCCGTCGCGGGCGGTGCGCAGGACGTCGCACAGGGCGTCGTCCATGTCCGTCTCGTCGAGGAGCTCGGCGTCGTCGACGACGACGGCGTAGCGGTGCTCGTCGCCGATCGCGCGCTCCAGGTCGTCGGGGTCGGAGTCGGACGTGAGCACCCCGAGGACGCCGGGCCGCCCCGACAGCAGCCGCAGCGGGGAGCGGCGCGGGGTGACCAGGACCACCGGGACGAGCCCGCCGCCGACGGCCGGGTCCAGCAGCGAGTGCACGATGGTGCGCAGCGTGGTGGAGCGCCCCGACCGGGGCGGGCCCGCGACGGTGAAGCCGGGACCCTCGTTCAGCAGGTCGGCGCCGACCGGGGCGAGGGTGTCGCCGCCGACGCCGACGAGGGCCCAGAGCGCGGACGGCGCGAGGAACGCCTCGTCCAGCGCCATCGCCTCCCGGTAGGTGACGCGGACGGGCAGCTCGTCGACGTGCAGGGGCCGCTGGCGGCGCGGTAGGCGGCCGTAGCGGGCGACGGAGGCGCGGGCGATCTCCTGGAGGGCCGCGACCTGCGCGGTGCCGGACGGGTCGTCGCCGAGCAGCCCGATCTGGGACGCGCGCGGCGCGGCGCCGGGCGCGGCGGGTTCGAGGGCGCGGCCCGGCGGCATCGCGGCGGGGACGTGCCGGTCCTGCAGCCCGGCGTAGGCGTAGTCGTTGGGGTCGGCCATCCGCAGGACGAGGCGGCGGTCGAAGACCGTGGAGATCTGCCCGCCGAGGCCGGTGCGGTCGCCGGTGAAGACGGCGCGCAGGCCGACCGCGGCGCCCTCGCGCAGCAGCCGGAGGGTCTGGTCGACGAGGCGGCCGTAGTCGTAGTGCTCGAACGCGCCGAGGAACCCCTCCCAGCGGTCGAGGAGCAGGACCATCCAGGGCAGCCGGTCGGTGGCGGCGACGGCGGCGCGCTGCTCGGCCAGGGACGCGAACCCGGCCTCGGCGAGGAGCTGCTGGCGGCGGGCGACCTCGGCGGCGAGGGCGGTGAGGAGGCGCTCGCAGCGGTCGAGCTGGTCGCGGGTGACGACGGCGCCGCAGTGCGGCAGCGAGATCAGCGGCAGGAGCGCGTTCGCGCCGCAGTCGATGGCGTACAGGTGGGCGTCGTAGGGGGAGCAGGCGCCCGCGAGGGACCCGGCGATGGTGCGCAGCGCCGTGGACCGTCCCGACTGCGGCGATCCGGCGATGTACAGGTGGCCGCCCGCCGCGAGGTCGAGGACGAGCGGCTCGCGCGACTGGACGGCGGGCAGGTCGGTGATCCCGAACGGGACGGCGGGGACGTCCACCACCGAGCCCCCGGCGGCGGTGCGCGGGGTGAGCCGGACCAGCTCGGGCAGGGGGGTGAGCCACGGCGACGGCTGCCGGGCGATCCCGGCGCGGCGGGCGGCCTCGTCGACGGCCTGGACGAGGACGGCGAGGTCCGTGGCGGGCGCGTCGCCGGAGGGCTCGTCCGGGGCGGGCAGCGGATGCCCGAGGCCCTGCCAGGGCAGCGGCCGGACGCTGGTCCGCCGGCCCGCGGGCCCGGCGCGGCGCCCGCCGATCCGGGCGGACTGGACGGCGTGCGGCGCCGCCGCGCCGGACCGGACGTAGCAGCGGCCCGGCGTGGACTTGGCGATGCGGGCGGCCTCGGGGCCGTCGATGACGTCCGTGGACTCGTCGGGGTCGGTGACGCGCAGCGCGATCCGCAGGTTGGTGTTGGCGCGGATGTCGGCGGTGACGACGCCCGCGGGCCGCTGCGTGGCGAGGATCAGGTGGACGCCGAGGGAGCGGCCGCGGCGCCCGATGTCGACGAGGCCGGCGACGAAGTCGGGCAGCTCGGCGACCATCGCGGCGAACTCGTCGATGACGAGGACGAGCCGCGGCAGCGAGCCCGCCGCGTCGTTGTGGTCGTCGATGTCCTTGGCGCCGGCCCGCAGCAGGATCTCCTCGCGGCGGCGGAGCTCGGCGGCGAGGGACTCCAGGGCGCGTTCGGTGGCGTGCCCGTCGAGGTCGGTGACCATGCCGACGGTGTGCGGGAGGCGCGCGCAGTCCTTGAACGCGGCGCCGCCCTTGTAGTCGATGAGGACGAACGTCATCTCGTCGGGGCGGTTCGCCACGGCGAGGGACGCGATGAGGGTCTGCAGCAGCTCCGACTTGCCGGCGCCGGTGGTGCCGGCGATGAGGCCGTGCGGGCCGTCGGTGCGCAGGTCGATCTCGTAGGGGCGGCCGGGACGTCCGGGGCGGTCGCCGGTGCCGAGGCCGATGGGGACGCGGGTACTGCGTCCGCCGGTGCGGGACCAGGACTGGAGGATGTGCTCGGCGGTGGGTTCGGCCATGTCGAGCAGGTCCAGGAGGCGGACGTCCGACGGGATGGCCTCCTGGGCGTCCTCGCGGGACACGTCCCGTACGGGCGCCAGCGCGCGCGCCACGCGTTCGGTCCAGGCGGGGGACACCTGGTCGGCGAGCACGGGGCCGAGGTCGTCGAGGCCCTGCCCACGGAGGTGGACGAAGGACGGGTACTGCGAGTCCCACTCGGCGACGGCGTTGCACTCTTCGGGGAGAAGGCGCTCCTCGTCGTCCACGCAGATGGCGTGGATGCCGTACTCGGCGCCGCGCGACAGCAGCATCGGCATGCCGGGTATCCGGCGCAGTGCGCGCGCGCCGTCCAGCACGAGCAGGATGTTGTACGGGACGGCGTCGGCGGGCTTGCCCTGCCCGAAGAACGCGGACTCGGCCTGCGCGGCGCGGCGCCGTTCCGTGACGCGGATCGCGAGTTCGGTGACCCGGTGCGCGGCGGACTCGGGGTCGGTGCCGACGAGCGCCACGCACTCCTCGCCCTCGCGCGGCGCGCAGTGCGGCAGCCACCGCACCCAGTTCCACGCGTCCCCCGCGTGCTGGTCGGCGGACAGCACGATGATCGACAGGTCGCGGGGGCTGTGCAGGACGGCGGCCTGCGCGACGAGCCAGCGGGCGAGGGCCCGGGACGCGGCGCGCGGCCCGGTCAGCCCGAGCACGCCGATCTCGCCGAGCGGCAGCGCGACCGGCACCAGTCGGGCGGCCGGGACCGGCAGGGCGCCGGCGTCCCCGCCCGCCGGGTCGGTCAGCTCGATGCGGGCGGGCAGGTCGGCGACGCCGAGCCGCAGGTGCAGCGTGTCGGGGTCCTCGCGGCGGCGCTCCCACAGGCGGCGGCGCGGGCCCGTCGCGGTCAGCAGCACCTCGGCGGGGTCGGGGTACAGGGCGCGGCGCTCGGCCTCGTCCTCGCGGCGCAGCCCGTCCAGCTCGCCGCCGAACGCGTCGGCCCTGCGCTGGTACTCCTTCAGCGCCTTCTTGTACGACTTGCGGCCGTGCATCCGGTCGCCGACCCATTCGCCGACGGTCATCACCGGCCAGGCCAGCGCGAACAGCGCCCACCACCACTGGTGCAGCCCGAACGCCATGGCGAGGCCGAACACCGCGAACAGGATCGCGCCGAACAGCCGGAGGCGCTCGCGCGGGTTCCGCTCGGGCCGCTTCGGGATCTCCAGCGTGCGGACGCGGTGCGCGGGCGCGAGCCGGGGCGGCCGGTTGAACGCCAGGCCGCCCTCGGGCAGCGGCTCCAGGTGCGTGTCGGGCGCGGCGCTCGGCGCGAGGGTCAGCACGCTCGCCCCGACGGTCAGCATCCCGCCGACCGGCCAGGCGGTCTTGGCGGTGAGCGGTTCGCCGTCGAGCCGGGCGGCGCCCTGCATCGTCATCGCGGACGCCTCGACCTGCACCTCGTCGCGGCCGACGGTGAGCCGCAGCGACCGGGCCGGGACGGACGGGTCGCCGAGCACCACGTCGACGTCGTCGCCGGACCCGATCGTGCTGACGCCGAGCCCGAGCCGGTGCACCGGCCCCGCCGCGGGCCCGCCGACGACCCGGACCTCGACCAGCCCGG
>NZ_JBEYYT010000168.1:0-18396 GCF_040645715.1 Spirillospora sp. NPDC046719
GGCGCAGCGCGCCCGCCCCCCGGTCGACCGGAACGACTAGTCGTTCAGCCAGCTCATCATCGGGCGCAGCTCCGCACCGGTCTTCTCGATCGGGTGCTCGGCGAGCTGCTCGCGGTACTTGCCGAACTGGGCCTGGCCGCCCTCGAACTCCTCCACCAGCTCCTTGGCGTACTCGCCGGACTGGATCTCGCCGAGGATCTTCTTCATCGCGGCCTTCGTCTCCGGCGTGATCACGCGCGGGCCGCGGCTGTAGCCGCCGTACTCGGCGTTGTCGGAGACCGACCAGTACATCTTGGAGATGCCGCCCTCGTACATGAGGTCGACGATCAGCTTCAGCTCGTGCAGCACCTCGAAGTAGGCGACCTCCGGCTGGTAGCCGGCCTCGGTCAGCACCTCGAAACCGGCCTTGACCAGCTCGGACGCGCCGCCGCACAGCACGGCCTGCTCGCCGAACAGGTCGGTCTCGGTCTCCTCGGTGAAGGTGGTCCTGATGCCGCCCGCGCGCAGGCCGCCGATGCCCTTGGCGTAGGACAGCGCCAGCGGCCACGCGTTGCCGGAGGCGTCCTTCTCCACCGCCACGATCACCGGGACGCCGCGGCCCGCGACGAACTGGCGGCGGACGAGGTGGCCCGGGCCCTTCGGCGCGACCATCGCCACGTCCACGCCCTCCGGCGGCTGGACGAGGCCGTACCGGATGCTGAAGCCGTGCCCGAAGAACAGCGCGTCGCCCTCGACGAGGGCCGGCTTGATGTCCTTCTCGAAGATCTCGCGGTGGTGGTGGTCGGGGGCCAGCAGCATGACGAGGTCGGCCTCCTCGGCCGCCTCGGCGGGGGTGACCACGCGCAGGCCCTCGGCCTCGGCCTTCTCCCGGCTGGCCGACCCCTCGCGGAGCCCGACCCGCACGTCGACGCCGGAGTCGCGCAGCGACAGGGCGTGCGCGTGCCCCTGGCTGCCGTAACCGATGATCGCGACGTGCCGGCCCTGGATCACGCTCAGGTCGGCGGCGTCGTCGTAGAACATCTCAGCCACAGTGCTGTTGCCTTTCTTCGATGTGGTTGTACGTCTCGGGCCGGGCCGCGCCCGGTCGGGCGTCCGGTTTCAGGCGCTGCGCTCGATCGCGCGCAGCGAACGGTCGGTGATGGACCGGGCGCCGCGTCCGATGGCCACCATGCCGGACTGGACCAGCTCCTTGATCCCGAACGGCTCGAGGACCTTGATGAACGCGTCCAGCTTGTCGCGGTTGCCGGTGGCCTCGATCGTGACCGCGTCGGGCGCGACGTCCACCACCTTGGCACGGAACAGCGTGACGGTCTCGAGGACCTGCGAGCGCGTCTCCGCGTCCGCGCGGACCTTGACCAGCACCAGCTCGCGCTGGACCGACGCCGACGGCTCCAGCTCGACGATCTTCAGCACGTTGATCAGCTTGTTCAGCTGCTTGGTGACCTGCTCCAGCGGCAGCTCGGCGACGTTCACCACGATCGTCATCCGGGAGATGTCCGGGTGCTCGGTGGTGCCGACCGCGAGGGACTCGATGTTGAAGCCGCGGCGCGAGAACAGGGCCGCGACCCGCGCCAGGATGCCCGGCTTGTTCTCCACCAGGACCGAGAGGGTGTGCGAGCTCATCGCGGTCAGTCTCCGTTCTCCCACTCGGGCGCCATGTCCCGCGCGATCTTGATGTCGTCGTTGGTGGTGCCGGCGGCGACCATGGGCCAGACCATCGCGTCCTTGTGCACCACGAAGTCGATCACGACGGGGGCGTCGTTGATCTCCATCGCCTTGGCGATGACGTCGTCCACGTCCTCGGCCTTCTCGCAGCGCAGCCCCACGCAGCCGTAGGCCTCGGCGAGCTTGACGAAGTCGGGGATCCGCTTGGCGGTGTGCAGGTTCGTGTTGGAGTAGCGGCCGTCGTAGAACAGCGTCTGCCACTGCCGGACCATGCCGAGGTTACCGTTGTTGATCACGGCGACCTTGACCGGGATGCCCTCGATCGCGCAGGTGGCCAGCTCCTGGTTGGTCATCTGGAAGCAGCCGTCGCCGTCGATCGCCCAGACCGTCGCGTCCGGCGCGCCGACCTTGGCGCCCATCGCCGCCGGGACCGAGTACCCCATCGTGCCGGCGCCGCCGGAGTTCAGGAACGCGCCCGGCCGCTCGTACTTGATGAACTGCGCCGCCCACATCTGGTGCTGGCCGACGCCCGCGACGTAGTACGCGTCCGGGCCGGCGATCCGCCCGATCCGCTCGATGACGTACTGCGGGGACAGCGTGCCGTCCTCGGGGGTGTCGTAGCCCAGCGGGTAGGTCTCGCGCCACGCGTTGAGCTGGCGCCACCAGTCCTCGTAGTTCCCCTTGCGGCCCGCCTCGTGCTCGTTCTGCACCGCGACGATCAGGTCGGCGATGACCTCGCGGGCGTCGCCGACGATCGGGACGTCCGCGTGCCGGTTCTTGGAGATCTCCGCCGGGTCGATGTCGGCGTGCACGACCTTGGCGTGCGGGGCGAACCCGTCGAGCTTGCCGGTGACCCGGTCGTCGAACCGGGCGCCGAGCGCGATCAGCAGGTCCGAGCGCTGCAGCGCGCCGACCGCGCCGACCGCGCCGTGCATGCCCGGCATGCCCATGTGCAGGGGGTGGCTGTCGGGCAGCGCGCCCTTGGCCATCAGCGTGGTGACGACGGGGGCGCCGGTCAGCTCGGCGAGCACCTTCAGCTCGGCGGCCGCGCCGGCCTTCAGCACGCCGCCGCCGACGTACAGCACCGGGCGCTCCGCCTCGACGATCAGCCGTGCCGCCTCGCGGACCTGCTTGGAGTGCGGCCGGGTGACGGGGCGGTACCCGGGGAGCTGGAGCTGGACGGGCCACTGGAACTCGACCGTGGCCTGCATCGCGTCCTTGGCGATGTCGACCAGGACGGGGCCGGGACGGCCGGTGCCGGCGATGTGGAACGCCTCGGCGATGGTGCGGGCGATGTCCTCGGCCCTGGTGACCAGGAAGTTGTGCTTGGTGATCGGCATCGTGATGCCGGCGATGTCGGCCTCCTGGAAGCCGTCGGTCCCGATGAGGGAGGTCGCGACCTGGCCCGTGATGGCCACCATCGGCACCGAGTCCATGTAGGCGTCGGAGATCGCGGTGACCAGGTTCGTCGCGCCCGGCCCGGAGGTGGCCATGCACACCCCGACCTTGCCGGTGACCATCGCGTAGCCCTGCGCGGCGTGGCCGGCGCCCTGCTCGTGCCGGACGAGGATGTGGCGCAGCTTGTTCGAGTCGAACAGCGGGTCGTAGGCCGGGAGGATCGCGCCCCCCGGGATGCCGAACACGGTGTCGACGCCGACGTTCTCCAGGGCGCGGACCAGCGCCTGGGCTCCCGTCATCTGTTCGGTCGTCATGATCCTGTTTCCTTGGGAGAGAAGTCTGGGGCTCGCCGGGCAACAAAAAACCCCCGCCGCCGGAAGCGGTCGAGGGGAGGCGCGCAGGTCGGTGAGCTTGGTCAGCCTGCGCGCCGACCAAGTACTACGAGGATGATGGTGGTGTTCTGCACGGAGCCACTTTCGCCGAGATCCGGCCCCCGGTCAAATCCGTGGACAGGAAATCTCGGCATCTGAGACGGATTCCCGGCGGAACCGGCCGTCTCAGCCCGGCAGCGGAAGCGGCAGATCGCCTGGTAGATCCTGTGCCGCGAGGTTCGTCCGGACCAGCGACTCCACCCGTCCGGCGGCCATCGGGCGCGCCACCAGGAAGCCCTGGCCGCGCGGGCAGTCCATCGCGCGCAGCAGCTCCAGCTGCTCCGGCCGCTCGATGCCCTCCGCCACCACGGTCAGCCCCAGGTCGCGGCCCAGCCGGACGATCGTCCGGGTCAGCAGCGACAGCGTCTCGTCCGAGCCGAGCCCCGCCACGAACGACGGGTCGATCTTGATGATGTCCACCGGGAGCTGGCCGAGGTAGGCCAGCGACGCGTACCCGGTGCCGAAGTCGTCGATCGCCAGCCGGACGCCGAGGTCGCGCAGCTCCGACAGCCGCGCCACGTTCTGCCCGCCGTCCTCGACGAGCACCTCCTCGCGGACCTCCAGCGTCAGCGCCTGCGGCGGCAGCCCCGTCTCCTCCAGCGCCGCCGCCACCGACTCCACGAACCGGGGCGCGGCGATCTGCCGGGCGGTGAAGTTCACCGACAGGCCCACGTCCCAGGAGTCGCGGCGCCAGCGCGCCACCTCCCGGCACGCCTCCCGCAGCACCCAGTCGCCGAGCGGGATCATCAGCCCGGACTCCTCCGCCGGCCCGATGAACTCCTCCGGCGGCACCGACTCGCTCCCCCGCCACCAGCGCAGCAGCGCCTCCACCCCGGTCACCCGGGACGTCGCGAGGTCCACCACCGGCTGGAACTCCACCGCGAACTGCTCCTCGGCGAGGGCCCGCTGCAGGTCGCTGCCGAGCTCCAGCCGCCGCACCACGTCGGCGTGCATGTGCGGCGCGAACACCTCGACGCGCCCGCCGCCCAGCTCCTTCGCCCGCGCCATCGCCAGGTCGCCGTTGCGGATCAGGTCCGCGGCGGTCCGGCGCAGCCGCCGGCCCGCGTCGCCGCCCCGGTCCTTCGCCGGGACCGCCGGGGCCTCCTCGTCCCCCGCGAACGCGATCCCGACGCTCGCGGTCAGCACGATCTGCTTGCTGCCCACCTGGTACGGGTCCACCGACAGCACCCGCAGCAGCCGCCCCGCCAGCTCCACCGCCGCGCGGGTCTCCCGGTCGTCGGACGGCAGCTGCACGAGGACCGCGAACTCGTCGCCGCCCCACCGCGCCACCGTGTCGTCGGCCTGCACGTTGGCGCGCAGCCGCCGCGCCGCCTGCGCCAGCACCTGGTCGCCGGCCGCGTGCCCGGCCGAGTCGTTGACGTCGGTGAACCCGTCCATGTCGACGAACACCACCGCGACCCGG
Organism: Spirillospora sp. NPDC046719; assembly: GCF_040645715.1. Taxonomy (NCBI): domain Bacteria; kingdom Bacillati; phylum Actinomycetota; class Actinomycetes; order Streptosporangiales; family Thermomonosporaceae; genus Spirillospora; species Spirillospora sp. NPDC046719. Next base: position 4,918 of record NZ_JBEYYT010000168.1, read on the forward strand.
CCGCCCGGACGCTGCTGCGCCAGCACCTCCCGGGTCCGCTCCTCGAAGTACGACCGGTTCGGCAGGCCCGTCAGCCCGTCGTGGAAGGTCAGGTGCGCGACCTGCCGCTGCAGCGCCGCCTGCTCGCTCAGGTCGCGGGTGGTGACCAGCAGCCGTCCCGGCGCCTCGCCCGTCCCCGCGTACCGGGAGATCGTCGACTCGGTCGGCAGCCACGTGCCGTCCGCGGCGCGGACCCGGCACGACACCCGCAGCGACCCGGTGGCGCCCGGCCGGTCCCCGCCGACCGCGTCCTCCTCGTCGAGGAACTCGGTGAACGCCTCCTGGACGCGCGGCAGGTCCTCCGGGTGGATGATCTCGTGCAGCGGCCGCCCCAGCAGCTCCTCGGGCGTGTAGTGGTAGGTGCGCAGCGCGCCCGCGCTCGCGTACTGGACGGTCGCGTCGAGGTCGCAGATCAGCACGGCGTCGTTGCTGCTCTCCGACAGCGCCCGGAAGTGCTCCTCGCTCGCCTCCACGGCGCGGCGCAGCCGCTCGTTCTCCCGCAGCAGCCCCGCGAGCCGCGCCAGCAGCACCAGCGCCGCCGAGCCCGCCACGACCGACACCACCGGCTCCAGCCCGTTGCGGCCGGTCAGCGAGTGCCCGGCGACGAACAGGGAGGCCGCCGCGGCGACCGCCGCCGGCGCCAGCCCGGGGCCGATCAGCCGGCCGCGCTCGCCGGGCTCCGGCGCCGCGTCCTGCGGCAGGGCGTCCGCCGGGACGTCGTCGGACGGGCCGTCCGGCTCCGCCTCCGGCACCGGGCCCGTCCACGGCACCAGCAGGAGCAGCAGCAGCCCGGCGAGCCGCAGGATGTCGGACGGGTCGTCGGACGGCCCGCCGCCGTCCAGCCGGACGAACGTCGTCACCACGTCGGCGGTCGCGAACGCCGCCAGCGCCCCGAACCCCATCCACGCCAGCCGCCGGCGCCCGCGCGCCGCGCCCAGCGCGAACGGCAGCGCCCCGCACAGCAGCACCACGTCGATCAGCGGGTACAGCAGCTCCAGCAGGAACTCCGACGCCGACTCCCCCGACTGGTGGTACAGCGAGCTGAAGAGCGCGACCCAGCCCAGCACGAAGATCGCGCACGCGCACACGTAGGTGTCGGCCAGGTACCGCAGCCACATGCCCACGTCGCGGGCCAGCCGCACCGGCACGATCAGGCCGGTGACCAGCGCCACCGCGGCCAGCAGGTAGAACAGGTCCGGCACCGAGAGCGACAGGGCGCTGCGCGAGACGTGGCCGTCCAGCGCGCTGCCGACCGCGCCCGCGAACCAGCCCGCGGCCGCGACCCCGTACCAGCGCCACGACGCCCGCCAGATCCCGCCGGACGACACCCGCCGGAAGATCCCGACGTCGCCGGAGTCCGCGGCGGCGCGCTTCGGCCGCCCGGCCGACATCAGCAGCGAGATCGCCGCGGCGCCCGCGGCGATCGCCTCGGTCCAGGCGAGGAAGGCCGTGCCGCCCCAGCCCAGCAGCGACCCGGTGGCGTACAGGACGCCGACGATCGCGGCCATGGCGACCGGCACCGCCCGCGGCGGCATCCGCCTGGCGTTCTCGCCGCTCATCGCGCCGTGTCCCTTCCTGCCCCGCGGGGAGCTGTCCGTCCCTCGCGGTCGCGGCGGTGCGCCAGAGGGGACTTGGGTCCGGAGACCTCATCCGGTCGCAGGGATAACGGCCGGAGGGTCGTGGATCGTGCCCCGCGCAGGGTCGGCGCGGGACGGCGGCGCATCGGATGCGCCTGCCGGAGATCAGCGACGTTGCTGCACTGCGGGATCACCGTGATGCTCAGAGTACGTTCCGTAGGTCACGGACCGATTGAGGCTGGGCGTCCTCATGGCGACGAACCGCCTCGTCGGCGATCCGTTTGGGATGGCCGAAACGTGATCGTCACCGAATCGGCGCCTTGCCCGGCATCACGCTGGGTGAGCGCATTCGGGACCCCGAGCGCCCGCCGCCCCTCTTGTCCCGCACCGTCCGCTGTGGGGTGGAAGCAGGACGGTGTGATGCACGCGACAGCGAAGTGTCATGCTGGGACGGGAGGCGTTCTCATGCGGAAGCACCTGATCGTCCTTGCCGCGCTGGTCCTCGCGGGGTGCTCGTCGTCCCCGCCGAAGGACACGGGGAGTGCGCGGACCCCGCCGCCCCTGCCGTCCGGGGGCACCGCCGCGCCGGGGGCGCCCCGCGTTCTGGTCACGGGCCTGAAGATCCCGTGGGCCATCGCGTTCCTCCCCGGCGGTGACGCACTTGTGACCGAACGTGATTCGGCGCGGCTGCTGCGGGTCACCCCGGCGGGCGCGGTGACCCCGGTCGGGACCGTTCCCGACGTCGACGCGGCGGGCGAGGGCGGGCTGCTCGGCGTCGCCGTCTCCCCCGGCTACGCGCGGGACCACCAGATCTTCCTGTACACCACGTCCGCGACCGACAACCGCGTCGTCCGCGCCTCCTACGACGGCGGCCGGCTCGGCGCCCCGCGCCCGATCGTCACCGGCATCCCCAAGGGCGAGATCCACAACGGCGGGCGCCTCGCGTTCGGCCCCGACCGGATGCTGTACATCACCACCGGAGAGACCGGCCAGGGCGAGAAGGCACAGGACCGGAACTCCCTCGCCGGGAAGATCCTTCGCGTCGCGCCGGACGGGAGGCCCGCCCCCAGCAACCCGTTCGGCACCCGCGTGTGGACGTACGGCCACCGCAACGTCCAGGGCCTCGCCTGGGATCCCGAGGGCCGCCTCTACGCCACCGAGTTCGGCCAGGACCGCTTCGACGAGATCAACCTCATCGAGAAGGGCCGCGACTACGGCTGGCCGGCCGTCGAGGGCTCCGGGAACCGCAAGGGCTTCACGAACCCGCTGCTGACGTGGCGGACGTCCGAGGCGTCACCGTCCGGGCTCGCCTACGCGAACGGCTCCCTGTGGGCCGCCGCGCTGCGCGGCGAGCGGCTCTGGCAGGTCCCGCTGTCCGCGAGCGGCGAGGTGGGCCGCCCCGTCGCCCGGTTCACCGGCGCCTACGGCCGGCTGCGCGCCGTCGTCCGCGCCCCGGACGGCTCGCTGTGGCTCACCACCAGCAACCGCGACGGCCGCGGCACCCCGGCCAGGACCGACGACCGCATCATCACCGTCCCGCCCCGCTAGTCCCACCAGAACGACCAACTCGCCCGACCGACCAGCCCGGCGGCGTACTCCTCCATGTCGCCGACGCCCTGCCAGATGTTGTCCGGGCAGAACGCCTCGTGCTCGACGGCCACCGCACGGGCGTGCTCCATCGTCCGCGGCGGTGCGGCCACCGACAGCCCCAGCACGTCGAAGCCCACCATCACCACACGCGCCCCGAACCGCTCCTCCCAGGACCGCACCACCGCGGATATCTCCGCCGTCCGGCAGTGATTGACCGGCCCGGACCACCCCATGACCGTCAGGGTGTCGGCTCCCCGCGCGGCCGGCACGAGCCCGAGCAGGAACTCCGCGTCCTCCGCGCCCAACTCGGCGGACACTCTGGCGCATTCGTCGGCGTCCTCCACCCCTTCGCCCGGCGAGGCGAGCCCGGGCCACGGGACGGGCCGGTCCTCCACGCCGGGCTCGCCACCGGACTCGCCACCGGACTCGCCGCCCCTCCGGTCGCCCCTCAGCAGGACCTCGGCGTCAAGGGCGTCGATGTCGGCCACCGACTCGTCGACGAACAGCTCCCCGTCGTGCCAGGGCCGGGTCGGCTGCCCTCCGAGCGTGTCCAGCAGCAGCGGATACAGGCCCGTGTCCGCGCGTTCGTCGTACAACCGGCACCAGAGCCCGCCCAGCCCGGCCCTCGGCTCGTCCGACACCCACAGCGCCATGACGCCCTCAGGGCCCTCCTCGGGCGCGATCAACCGGCCGGACGGCAATCCCGCGGGCAGGGCCGGAAACGCACTCTCCACCATGCCCGCGAAAGCTAGCGGACGCCTACGACAGGGAGCGGGGCCCCGGCTCAGTCCGGTCGTACGTGCTGGAAATGCCAGATGAGCATGGCGGGGACGGCGGCGTTCGCGGCACCCGCCGCTTCGGGGATCATGGCGGCCAGTGACCAGGGCCACTGGTCCCATGGCCCCGGCCCCGTCGCTTTGGGCGGGGCGTCCTGGGCGGGCGGGACGGGCTCCTCGCAGCGGTGGGGCCGGAATCCGAGCGGCAGCGCGGCGCGCAGGTAGTCGCCCACGGAATGGCGATGCGAGACGATCCGCCCCGGGCGGCCCGCGGCGTCGCGCACCGAGGGGACCGAGCCGCGCAGCACCCGCTCCGGATGGACGTCGGAGATCACCAGGTGCCCGCCGGGCCGCAGCACCCTGGCGAACTCCGCGAGCACCGGCGGGAGGGCGGGGACGTGGGTCAGCGCGAGCGCGCAGACGACCAGGTCCATCGAGCCGCCGGCCACCGGCAGGCGGGACAGGTCGCCCGGCCGGAACTCCGCGTCCGGCACGCGCGCCCTGGCCCGGTCGATCATGTCGGCGGAGCCGTCCACGCCCACCACCCGGTGGCCGCGCCCGGCGAGGACCGCCGAGAAGCGCCCCGTGCCGCACGCGGCGTCCAGCGCGTCGCCCGCGGGGAGCGTGTCGAGGATCTCCGCGACGACCGGCGCGTCGATGGCGAACGCGCCGTTCGGCTCGTCGTCGTAGGTCCGCGCCCAGGCGCGGTAGCCCGGCACCGGATCGACGCGGTCCGTGCGGACGGCGGCGTCCGCCAGCGACGGGTCGTCCAGCAGCGCGCGGACCTCCGCGATGCGGGCGTCGACGAACTCCCGGTCGTGCTCCCCCGCGAAGCCGCGCAGCAGCGCGACGCCTTCGAGGCCGAGCAGGTAGGCCAGTGGATGCTCGTAGATCACCCGCGCGAAGCTAACAAGGGCGCGTTCCGGTGGCGACCGGATTTCCGCCGCCCCGGGGGCGTGCCCGCGAGGCGGCGGGAACCGTCAGGACGCGCCGAGCTTCTCGAGGATCAGCTCGCGGGCGCGGCCGGCGTCGGCCTGCCCGCGGGTGGCCTTCATCACGGCGCCGACGAGGGCGCCGGCGGCGGCGACCTTGCCGGACCGGACCTTGTCGGCCACGGCGGCGTTGTCCGCGATCACCTGGTCGATGATCGAGGCGAGCTCGCCCTCGTCGCTGACGACCTTCAGCCCGCGGGCCGCGACGACCTCGTCCGGGCCGCCCTCGCCGGCGAGGACGCCCTCGAACACCTGCCGGGCCAGCTTGTCGTTCAGCTCGCCGGCGGACACCATCGCCTGGATCCGCGCGACCTGCTCCGGCGTGATCGGCAGCTCGGCCAGCTCCACGCCCTGCTCCGTCGCGCGCCGCGACAGCTCGTTCATCCACCACTTGCGGGCCGCGCCGGCGTCCGCGCCCGCCGCGATCGTCGCCTCGATCAGGTCGACGGCGCCGGCGTTGACGACGTCCCGCAGCTCCAGGTCCGACAGGCCCCACTCCCCCTGGACGCGGCGGCGCCGAGCGGCGGGAAGCTCCGGCAGCGACGCCCGCAGCTCCTCCACCCACTCCCGTGACGGCGCCATCGGCACCAGGTCGGGCTCGGGGAAGTAGCGGTAGTCCTGCGCCTCCTCCTTGCTGCGCCCGCTCGTGCTGCGGCCGGTGTCCTCGTGGAAGTGGCGGGTCTCCTGGATCACCCGCCCGCCCGCGTCCAGCACGCCCGCCTGCCGCTCGATCTCCGACCGGACGGCGCGCTCCACCGAGCGCAGCGAGTTCACGTTCTTGGTCTCGGTGCGGGTGCCCCACTCCGACGCGCCGCGCGGCATCAGCGACACGTTCACGTCGCAGCGCATGGAGCCCTCCTCCATGCGGACGTCCGAAACCCCGAGCGACCGCACCAGCTCGCGCAGCTCCGTCGCGTACGCGCGGGCCACCAGCGGCGCCTTGTCGCCCGTCGCGGCGATCGGCTTGGTGACGATCTCCACCAGCGGGATGCCGGCCCGGTTGTAGTCCACCAGCGAGTGGTCGGCGCCGTGGATGCGGCCCGTGCTGCCGCCGACGTGCAGCGACTTGCCGGTGTCCTCCTCCATGTGGACGCGCTCGATCTCGATCCGGTACGTCTCGCCGTCGACCTCGACGTCCAGGTGGCCGTCGACGCACAGCGGCTCGTCGTACTGCGAGATCTGGAAGTCCTTCGGCATGTCCGGATAGAAGTAGTTCTTCCGGGCGAACCGGCACCACTCGACGATCGTGCAGTTCAGTGCCAGGCCGATCTTGATGATGCCCTCGATCGCGGCGTGGTTGGTCACCGGCAGCGACCCGGGCAGGCCCAGGCAGACCGGGCAGACCTGGGTGTTCGGGTCCGCGCCGAACGTCGTCGGGCAGCCGCAGAACATCTTCGACGCGGTGCCGAGCTCGATGTGCGTCTCCAGGCCGAGGACGGGCTCGTACTTCGCGAGCGCCTCGTCGTACGGCATGAGTGTCGGGGTGCTCACTTCGCCTCCGCCAGTTCGGGGGCCTTGGCCAGCAGCGGGCCGCCCCAGCGCTCTTCCAGGGCCCGCTCGACGGCGGCGCCCACCCGGTAGACGCGGTCGTCGCCGAGGACGGGCGCCATCACCTGCAGGCCCACCGGCAGGCCGTCGGCGAGGCCGCACGGCACGGAGATCGCGGCGTTGCCGGTGAGGTTCGCCGGGATCGTGCACAGGTCGGCCAGGTACATCGCCATCGGGTCGTCCGCGCGCTCCCCGATCGGGAACGCGGTGGTCGGCGTGGTCGGCGAGACCAGCACGTCCACCTGCTCGAACGCCGCGTCGAAGTCGTGCTTGACCAGCGTGCGGACCTGCTGCGCCTTGCCGTAGTAGGCGTCGTAGTAGCCCGACGACAGCGCGTAGGTGCCGAGCATGATCCGCCGCTTCACCTCGGGCCCGAAGCCCTCCGCGCGGGTCAGCGCCATGACCTCCTCGGCGCTGCGGGTGCCGTCGTCGCCGACGCGCAGCCCGTACCGCATCGCGTCGAACCGCGCCAGGTTCGACGACGCCTCCGACGGCGCGATCAGGTAGTAGGCGGGCAGCGCGTACTGGAAGTGCGGGCAGGACACCTCGACGACCTTCGCGCCGAGCGACTCCAGCAGCTCCACGGCCTCGGTGAACCGCGCCGACACGCCCGGCTCGTAGCCGTCGCCGGCGAACTCCTTGACGACGCCGACCCGCAGGCCGTCCACGTCGCCGCTGCGCGCCGCCTCCACCACGTTCGGGACGGGCCGGTCGATCGAGGTCGAGTCCATGACGTCGTGGCCGCTGAACGCCTCGTGCAGCAGCGCCGCGTCCAGCACGTTGCGCGCGAACGGGCCCGGCGTGTCCAGCGACGACGCGAACGCGATGATCCCGTACCGGGACGAGCCGCCGTAGGTCGGCTTCGTCCCGACGATGCCGGTGACCGCCGCGGGCTGGCGGATCGACCCGCCGGTGTCGGTGCCGGTGGACAGCGGCGCCTCGTACGCCGCGACCGCCGCCGACGACCCGCCCGACGACCCGCCGGGGATGCGCGACAGGTCCCACGGGTTGCGCGTCGTCTTGAACGCGCTGTTCTCCGTGGACGAGCCCATCGCGAACTCGTCCATGTTCGTCTTGCCGAGGATCACCAGGCCGGCCTCGCGCAGCCGGCTCGTCACCGTCGCGTCGTACGGCGGCCGCCAGCCCTCGAGGATCTTCGATCCGGCCGTGGTCGGCATGTCGGTGGTGGTGAACACGTCCTTGTGGGCGATGGGGACGCCGGCCAGCGGGCCGAGCTCCTCCCCCGCCGCGCGCCGCTCGTCCACCCGGCGCGCCTGCGCCAGCGTGGTCTCCGCGTCCACGTGCAGGAACGCCTCGACGCTCCCGTCCACGGCGGCGATCCGGTCCAGGTGCGCCTGCGCGACCTCGACCGCCGACACCTCGCCCGCCGCCATCAGCTCGCCGAGCTCCGCGGCGCCCTTCCGGAACAGCTCCGCCATCAGGCCTCCTCGTCCAGGATCCGCGGGACGCGGAAACGCTGCTGCTCGCTGGCGGGAGCGCCGGCGAGCGCCTGCTCCGGCGTGAGGCACGGCCGGACCTCGTCGGGCCGGTACACGTTGGTCAGCGGCAGCGCGTGCGAGGTGGGCGGGATGTCCTCCGCGGCGACCTCCTGCACCCGCGCGACCGCGGAAATGATCTGGTCGAGCTGGGCGGCGAGATGGTCGAGCTCATCGTCGCCGAGCGCCAGCCGGGACAGCCGGGCGAGGTGCGAGACCTCGTCACGGGTGATGGCGGACATGATGAGAAACCGTTCCTGCGATCGATTGGGATACCCGCCATCCTATTGGCCGGGGCCCCGCCGCCCGAACGCTTTACACCGCCGCGCCGCCCGCGCGCCCCCCGTGCGCCGCCGTCGCGGCGCGGCGCGGGCCGTTTCAGATCCTCAGGCGGGGAACGCTCCTCACGTCCACCCCGGGACGACGAGAGGAGTCCGCCGTGACCATCGGCGGCAGCATCGCCCTGATCATCATCGGCGCGATCCTGGCCTATGCGGTCAACTTCCAGTTCAGCGGCATCGACATCCGCCTGGTCGGGGTGATCCTGATGATCGGCGGCCTGATCGGGCTGGTCGTCGGGATCGTCCGGATCGCCTCCGCGCGCCGCACCGTGGAGCGCCGTCCGCCGCCCGCGATCCGCGAGGAGCATTACTACGAGGACGACCCCTACGAGACCCGCCGCCGCTACTGAGGTCCGGCGCCGCCAGTGGAGACCGGCGGCCGCTGAGGCCTTCTACGCCGCGGGTTCGGGGGCCCGCTGGACGTTGCGGCGCAGCCAGTCGGTGGCGGTGTCGGCGTCCATGGGGCGGCCGAAGTGCCAGCCCTGCGCGGCGTCGCAGCCCATCTCGCGGAGCAGGCGCGCGGTCTGCGGGTCCTCGACGCCCTCGGCGACCGAGCGCAGGCCGAGGGTGCGGACGAGGTCGACGATCGAGCGGACGATCACCGCGTCGTCGCCGGACTCCGCGAGCCGCCCGACGAACGAGGAGTCGATCTTAATCTCCTCGACCGGGAGGCGCTTCAGCCGGACGAGCGAGGAGTAGCCGGTCCCGAAGTCGTCGAGGCTGAGCGGGATGCCGAGCTCGGCGAGCCTGGCGACGGTGTCGGAGGCGTAGGCGGGCTCGCTCATCAGGATCCGCTCGGTGATCTCCAGCTGCAGCGCGGCGGCCGGCAGGCCGCGGGCGAGCAGGCCCTCCTCGATGGTCTCGGTGAGGCCCATGTCGAGGAGGTCGCGTCCGGAGGCGTTCACCGCGACCTGGACGGCGAGGTCCTCGCGCCACCACGCGGCCGTCTGGGCGAGGGCGGCCTCGACGACGTGGTGCGTGATGGAGCGCATCAGGTAGGTCTGCTCGGCGATCGACAGGAACGCCTCGGGTTCGAGGAGCCCCTTGTCGGGATGGCGCCAGCGCAGCAGCGCCTCCATGCCGACGAGCTGGCCGTCCCGCAGCGACACCTTCGGCTGGTAGAACAGCTCGAGCTCGGACCGGTCGATGGCGCGGCGCAGGTCGCCGAGCATGCTGAGCCGGGCCGGGGAGTTGCGGTCGTTGGCGGGCGAGTAGACCTCGACGCCGGTGCGGCCCTCCTTGGCGTTGTACATCGCGACGTCGGCGCGCTGCAGGAGCAGCTCGAAGTCGGGGGCGTGGTCGGGGAACAGCGCGATGCCGACGCTGGCCTCCAGGTCGAACGACATGCCGTCGAGCCGGACGGGTTCGCCGAGCGCGGCGCGCAGCCGCGCCGCGACCTCGCGGGCGGCGGCCTCGTCCCGGACGGACGGCAGCAGCACCGCGAACTCGTCGCCGCCGAGCCGGGCGACGAGGTCGCCGGGCCGGACGCTGTGGGTGAGCCGGTGCGCGACGAGCTGCAGCAGCCGGTCCCCGGTGGGGTGCCCGAGGGTGTCGTTGACCTCCTTGAACCGGTCGAGGTCGAGGAGGAACAGCCCGGCGCGCTGGTCGCGCTCCTCCGGGACGGCGCGGCGCCGCGACGGCCTGAGCGCGACCGGCCCGCGTTTGGCGGCGCGCCCGGCTGCGCTGCGCTTCTCCGCGCCGCGGGCCTCGGCGAGGGCCTCCTCGGTCCGGACGATCAGCAGCTTGCGGTTCGGCAGGCCGGTGAGGCCGTCGTGCAGGGCCTGGTGCTCGCGCCGGACGGCGACGGAGGCGTTCAGGTAGACGGCGATGAACGGCAGCAGGATCAGCGGGACGAACAGCGCGGACCGGTCCATCGCGATGACCATGAGCGGGGCGAGGCCGAGCAGCGCCAGGTGCACGAGGATCTGGTAGGCGAGGTCCCAGCGCAGCGCCTTGATCAGCGAGACCCGCTCGTGCAGCGCGACGGCCGAGCCGACGAGGGTGTCGTTGCAGAGGAAGTAGACGGTGCCGGCGAGCGCGATGGCGGGCAGGTCGGCGCCGTCGGGGACCCAGGTGGTGGACGGGGTGGCGAGGTCGCCGGCGAGGGCCAGGACGAGCTGGGCGGCGCCGAGGCTGAGGGTGTACTGGGCGGCGTTGAAGGCGATCCGGTGGGGGGTGCGGCCGCGGAAGACGCCGCAGGTCACGACGGCGATCGCCTGGAGCGCGGCGGCGACGGGCAGCCCGGCGTACAGCAGCGCGGCGAAGGCGAACGTGGTCGAGGTGGTGGCGCCGTTGGTCTCGGTGGATCCCGGCGTGATGATCGGGCGCAGCTCGCCGAAGACGATGAAGCAGCCGAGGATCCAGAACACCGGGTTCCCGGCGAGCGCGTCGAGGTCGGCGCCGGTCAGCCCGGCGAACGCGGCGGCGCACACGGCGACGCCGAGCAGGATGACGACGACGAAGTAGATCCACAACGGGGAGCCGCGGCGCGGGGCCGTGTTCCGCGTGTTGTTCGGGTCCTTCATCACATCCTCGGGGGGTTCGGGGGGCCGTCCCCGGCACCGGGCGCACCGGACTCCGGGGCGACTCCCCCCGGATGGTGCGTCCGAAGATTCAGGTGGGTCGTGATGTGAGGGAGAGTACGGCCTTTGCTCAACTTCGCGAAACCGATTGCGTACGTTCCGTTATGCCCCTTCCGTGCCGGCCCCTCACCTGTCGGTAGCTGAAGTGTACCCCTGAGTAACGCGACACTGGTGAGGGGCCGCTTAACCACGCCGGGTCATGCGTCCGCGCGCATAGTTACATTTTTGGCCGCATCTGGCCCATCGGCGAGGAGGACCCGGAAGCCCTCCTCTTCCAGGACCGGTACGCCAAGTTTGACGGCTTTGTCGTACTTCGACCCCGGGCTGTCGCCCACGACCACGAAGCCCGTTTTCTTCGACACCGACCCGGACACCTTCCCGCCGAGCCGCTGCACCGCCTCCGTCGCCGAGTCGCGGCTGAACCCCTCCAGCGACCCGGTGATCACCACCGTGACGCCCTCCAGCGGCCGCGGGCCCGCCGCGCCCTCGTCCTCCATCCGGACGCCGGCCGCCCGCCACTTGTCCACGATCTCGCGGTGCCAGTCGACCTCGAACCAGCGCTTGATCGACGCGGCGATCGTCGGGCCGACGCCGTCCACCGCCGCCAGCTCCTCCTCCGTCGCGTTCGCGATCGCGTCCATCGACCCCATCTCGCGGGCCAGGTCGCGGGACGCCGACGGCCCCACGTGCCGGATCGACAGCGCCACCAGCACCCGCCACAGCGGCTGCCGCTTCGCCTTCTCCAGCTCGTCGAAGAGGATCTCGACGGTCTTCTTCGGCTCGCCCTCCTTGTTCGCGAAGAACGACACGACCTTCGGCTCGCCGGTCTTCGGGTCGGTCTTCGTCGTCCCCGTCCGCTGGTCCAGCACGAGGCTCCGGATCGGCAGCAGCTGGTCGACCGTCAGGTGGAACAGGTCGCCCTCGTTCCTCACCGGCGGCTCGCTCGGCTCCAGCGGCTGCGTCAGCGCCGTCGCCGCCACGTACCCGAGCGCCTCGATGTCGAGGGCGTTCCGGCTGGCCACGAAGAACAGCCGCTCCCGCAGCTGCCCCGGGCAGTACTGCGCGTTCGGGCAGCGGATGTCGGCGTCGCCCTCCTTCTCGTACGCCAGCTCCGTCCCGCACTCCGGGCACTCGGTGGGCATCTCGAACTCGCGCTCGGAGCCGTCCCGCAGCGCGGTCACCGGCGCGACGATCTCCGGGATCACGTCGCCCGCCTTGCGCAGCACCACCGTGTCGCCGATCAGCACGCCCTTGCGCTTGACCTCGCCCGCGTTGTGCAGCGTCGCCCGCTCCACCGTCGACCCGGCCACCTTGATCGGCTCCATCACGCCGTACGGGGTGACCCGCCCGGTCCTGCCGACGCCGACCTTGATGTCGAGGAGCTTGGTGTTGACCTCCTCCGGCGGGTACTTCCACGCGATCGCCCAGCGCGGCGCCCGGCTCGTCGACCCCAGCCGCCGCTGCAGCGAGAACTGGTCGACCTTCACCACCACACCGTCGATCTCGTACGCCGGGTCGTGCCGGTTCTCGCCGTAGAAGTCGATGTACTCGCGGACCGCGTCCAGCCCGCCGACGACCTTGTACCGGTCGCTGACCGGCAGCCCCCAGCCGCGCATCAGCTCGTACGCCCCGGACTGGCTCTCCGGCCGCTCGCCGCCCTCCCACGCGCCGAACCCGTGGACGAGCATGCTCAGCGGCCGGTGCGCCGTGACGCGCGGGTCCTTCTGCCGCAGCGACCCCGCCGCCGCGTTCCGCGGGTTGGCGAACGGCTCCCTGCCCGCCTCCACCTGCACCGCGTTGACCTGCTCGAACCCCTCGACCGGCAGGAAGACCTCGCCGCGCACCTCCAGCAGGTCCGGCCAGCCCTCGCCGGCCAGCCGGTCCGGCAGCGCGTCGATGGTGCGGACGTTGTTGGTGACGTCCTCGCCGGTGCGGCCGTCGCCGCGGGTCACCCCGCGCACCAGCCGGCCCTTCTCGTAGGTCACCGCGATCGCCAGGCCGTCGATCTTCAGCTCGCACAGGTAGCCGGCGACCTCGCCGACCTCCTTGACCACCCGCTCGTCCCAGGCCAGCAGCTCGTCGGCGCTCATCGCGTTGTCGAGGCTCTGCATCCGCTCCAGATGCTCGACCGTCGCGAAGTCCGTGGTGATCGGCGCGCCGACCCGCTGCGTCGGCGAGCTCGGCGTGACCAGCTCCGGATGCTCGGCCTCCAGCGCCTGGAGCTCGCGCATCAGCCGGTCGTACTCGGCGTCGGTGAGCGTCGGCTGGTCGAGCACGTAGTAGCGGTAGTTGGCCTCGTCGATGCGCTCGCTCAGCTCCAGGTGCCGCTGAGCCGCCTCCGCCGGAACGCCCTCGCTGCTGGTGGTCATGCGCCTATTCTCGCCGCTACCACCGACAATATGACCAGCGGCGCGCCCCCTACTCTGCGCCTTCGTGGGGGGGGGGGCGCCCCCCCCCCCCCCCCCCCCCCCCGCGCCCCCCCCCCCCCCCCCCCCGCCGCGCCCGCCCCGGGGGGGCTGGGGGGGCGGGTCGCGGAAG
>NZ_JBEYYT010000169.1:0-15077 GCF_040645715.1 Spirillospora sp. NPDC046719
GCGAGATGCCCGCCGGCCACCCGGCGTTCACGCCGGGGCGCGACGGGGCCCCCGCGGGACGCGGGGGCCCGTTCCGTTCTGCCGTCCGCCGGGGCTCAGGCGGCCCAGTCGGCCATGCGGGCGTCGGCCCGGAAGCGCAGGGCCGGATCGGCGTACCGGGCCTCAGGGACCGCGTAGAGGGCGTCTATCCCCGCCTGCTGGAGCGGGTACGAGGCGGCGAGCTCCGCCAGTTCGGCCGCCGACAGCGGCAGCCCGGCCCGGGACACCAGCAGGCCCACCTCCGCGATGACGCGCGGGTCGTCCGCGGGCGGCGCGGAGTTCAGGACGTTCTCGGTCAAGGTTCCTCCAGGGGTCGTGACGCCCGGTCGCTCCGGGCTCGGGTCGTGCGGCCGTCGCGGGGGCGGTCAGGCGGCGACGAGGGCGGGGACGCGGCGGTGCCAGTCCGTGACCTGCTGGAAGGCGTCCGCCGCCCGCAGCACGCCGGCCTCCCCGAACGCGGGCCCGGCGAACTGGATCGACAGCGGCAGCCCGGCGGCCGTGGCGCCCATCGGGGCCGCCAGGACGGGGTTGCCGACGCAGTCCCAGTACTGGGTGAAGATCGTGCGGAACAGGCCCTCGATGTCGATCCGGCCCGCGCCGTCGGTCAGCTCGTCGTAGCGCGGCGCGCCGACCGCCGTGGTCGGGCAGACGATCACGTCGAGGTCGTCGAACATCCGCGCCACCGCGTCCTGCGCGACGCGCCGCACCCGCTGCGCCTGCACGTAGTCGGCGCCGGTGACCATCGCGCCGCGCGCCAGCATCAGGCGGGTCGCCGCGAAGTAGTCGCCCCAGCGCTCCACGAGGTCGTTGCGGTGGTAGGCGAACGCCTCGGCGCACATCGTGACGAGGTTGGCGGTGAGCATCTCCGTCCAGAACGGCAGCTCGGCGTCCACGAGCGTCGCGCCGAGCCCGGACAGCACGCCGAGCGCCGCGTCGAAGGCGGGCGCGAGTGCCGGGTCGGCCTCCTCGGGGAAGTGCCCGGCCCGGACGACCCCGATCCGCACCCCCTCCAGCGACCCGTCGAGCACCGGCCCGTCGTAGGGCATGCCGACGCTGTCGGGGTCGCTCGCGTGCGGCCCGGCGATGACGTCGAGGACGGCGGCGCAGTCGCGGGCGCTGCGCGCCAGCGGGCCGACGTGGTCGAGGCTGTAGCCGAGCGGCGCCACGCCCGACTTCGGCACCCGGCCGAACGTCGGCATCAGCCCGGTGACCCCGCAGAACGCCGACGGGATGCGGATGCTGCCCGCCGTGTCCGTGCCGAGCCCGGCGAAGAACAGCCCGGCGGCGACGCCGTTGCCCGTCCCGGAGCTGGAGCCGCCCGGCCACGTCGCGGTGTCCCAGGGGTTGCGCGGCATCGGGAACGGCTTGGACGGGTCCGGCATCCCGCACGCGAACTCCATCGTGGTGACCTTGCCGGTGATCACCGCGCCCGCCTCCTTCAGCCGGGTCACCACCGGCGCGTCCCGGCCCTCCGCCCACGCCCGGTCGAGGACGAGGCTCTGCGCCGTCGTCGGGCCCTCCGCCATCGCGATGATGTCCTTGACGCCGAACGGGACGCCCTGCAGCGGGCCTCGGTCGATCCCTTCGGCCAGCTCCCGGTCGGCGCGTTCGGCCTGCTCCAGGGCGTAGTCGTCGAAGCGCGCCAGGTAGGTGCCGATCTCGCCGTCGTGCCGGTCGGCGGCGGCGAGGGCCTCCTCGGTCAGCCGGACGCTCGTCACCGCGCCGGCGCGCAGCGCCTCGGCGGCCTCGGTCAGGGTGAGGGGTGTCTCCATGGTTCTCCTTGAGGGCATGCCAAGGGCGCCGTCCGTGCCGCGAGGGGCACGGGCGCCTGGATCGGTGCGGTGGAAGGGCGGTGCGGTGGAAGAGCGGTTCAGCCGCGCGCGGACGCGCGCGGGAGGCGGGAGACCAGCAGGAACCGGTCGCCCCGGTGGTGAATGTGCGCGAGGTCGAAGGGGCGGCCGCCGGGTGCCCGGATGACCTGCTCCATGGTCACGACCGGCGCCCCCACGGCGAGGCCGAGCAGCCCCGCCGTGCCGGCGTCGGCGGGCAGGCAGCCGAGGACGAACTCCGACTCGCCCAGGGCCACGCCCGCCTCGGCGAGCAGCGCGTACCAGTCCGAGACGAACGGGACGTCGCGGAGCCGTTCCGCCTCGGGGAAGAGCACGTAGTTGGTCGCGATGGCCACCGGTTCGTCGCCGAGCAGCGCCACGTACTCCAGGCGCAGGCACGGGTCGCCGGGCCGGGCGCCGAGCCGGTCGGCGGCGACCTCCGGCAGCGGGATCACGGAACGGTCCAGCACGCGCGGCCGCATCCGCCGGTCGAAGACGCTGCCCGCGCCGGGGTCGGCCGCGCCGTGCGCCTCCGCGAGCGGAGCGAGCACGGCCTCCCCGACCGCGTGCGTGCCGACGCCCTGCCTGCGGTCGACGAGCCCCTCGCCGCGCAGCAGCGCGAGCGCCTCGCGCACCGTCGCCCGCGTCACGCCGTGCGCCGCCATCAGCTCGGGCTCGCCGGGCAGCTGGCCGCCGGGGTAGGCGCCGCGCAGGATCGCCGAGCGCAGCAGGTCCCGCAGCCGCCGCACGTCCGCCCCGGTCCGCGTCCCCGGCGCGCCCGTGTCCCGGGACCTGCTCGCCCTCATGTGCCGGGACGGTAGGCGGACGCCGTTGCGCCCGCATGTTCCGGCAGTTGCCGGTGTGTTACGTTCCACGACCGCCATCGCACCTCCCGCGTCCGGCCCTGCCGACGTTCCAGGACGCTAGGCAGGAGCCGTTGCGGGAGCGTGTCGCCGCCGTTGCGCCAGGTTACGCCGCGTTCCGGCGCCGTCCGCGCGCCCCGGCCTGCGGCGACGCCCGTCCGGCCCGGCGATTCGCCGAGTTGCGCCCGGCAACGCCGTCGATGGGCCGGGCGCCGGTAATCCGCCGACATGCCGACCAGCCAGGACGCTAAGCTGAGCACACTCCTGCACGGAGTGCGCGGGCGTGGCGAAGTAGGCATACGCGGCAGGTTTAGGTCCTGTTGGTGGAGACACCGTGGGGGTTCGAGTCCCCCCGCCCGCACCTCACGGACCAAGCCCGGCGGCCTCGGGGGTCAGAGGCCCAGGTCGCGGCGCAGGCGCTCGACGTGGCCGGTGGCCTTCACGTTGTAGTACGCCTTCTCGATCTTCCCGTCGGCGTCGATGATGAAGGTCGAGCGGATCACGCCGACGACGACCTTGCCGTACAGCTTCTTCTCGCCGTAGGCGCCGTACGCCTGGAGGGTCTCGGCGTCCGGGTCGGACAGCAGCGGGAAGGTCAGCCCCTCCTTCTCGCGGAACTTCGCGAGCTTGGCGGGCTTGTCGGGGGAGACGCCGACGACGGCGACGCCCGCCGCCTCCAGCTCGCCGAGGCTGCTCTGGAAGTCGACCGATTCCTTGGTGCAGCCGGGGGTCATGGCCGCGGGGTAGAAGTACAGGATCACCCGCCTGCCGCGGAACGAAGCCAGCGAGACCGGGGACGCGTCGGCGTCCGGGAGCTCGAAATCGGGGGCGACGTCGCCCGGCTGCAGCCGCTCTGACACCCTGTGCCGCCTTTCGCTCGGATGGTGGCTCCAACGGTACCGCTCGGGGTCCGGCGGGCGTCCGGCGGGAAGACCTGCAACACTGTTCGGATCATCATGCTTCGCTCGACACGACAAGGACAACGGCATGGCTGACCGCGACCCGGAGGCGCTGGAGCGGGAGATCGAGCGCACCCGCCAGGAACTCGCGCGCACGATCGACGAGCTCGCCGAGCGGGTCAACCCGAGGAACCTCGCGCACAAGGGCACCGAGCGGATCAAGGAGGAGGCCGGGCAGCTCGTCCAGGCCGTCAACGCGATCGTGCGGCCCGAGGGCGAGGACGGCGAGCCCGGCCGGCTCGACAAGCGCGTCGTCTACGCGGGCGCCGCCGCCGCGGTCACCCTGACCGCCCTCGTCCTGTGGCGCCGTAAGCGCAAGCGCCGCTGAACCCGCCCTTGAAGGAGGCGCCGGACCGCGACCCGCGGCCGGCGCCTTCGCGTTTTCCGGCCCGGGCGGCCCGGGGGCGGGCGGGGCGGGCTCGGCCTGCCGTCCGGGGACGGCCGGCGCCACGGGCCGTCCGGGCGAGGAGCTCGGCGACGTCGCGCAGCTCGGCCAGCTCGGCGCGGCACGGCGGGCAGCCGCTCAGGTGCGCGGCCAGCGCCTCGGCCTCCGCCCCGGCGAGCCGCCCGAGGGCGTAGACGCCGAGACCGGGCCGGTACTCGCCGCAACCGGATGCCTCCACGCCCAGCAGTACGGCGGCGGCCGCGAACCCGTTCAGGGCCACTTTGATCTTGTGACACGATCGCGACATGCTGCGACTCACCGATTTCATCATCGACTGCCCGGACACGATGAAGCTGGCGGGCTTCTACGCCGAGGTGACGGGTCGCCCGGTCAAGGAGGGCAGCAACGAGGACTGGGCCGGTATCCGGTTCGGCGAGATCGAGCTGGCCTTCATCCGCGTCGAGGACTACCGCGCCCCGCAGTGGCCCGACAGCGAGCACCCCAAGCAGTTCCACCTCGACTTCGAAGTGGACGACATCGAGGCCGAACAGAGCCGCGTCCTGGCTCTCGGCGCCACCCTGCGGCAGGACTTCATCGGCCCCGAAGGCTACGGCTGGCGCGTCTACACCGACCCTGTCGGCCACCCCTTCTGCCTCTGCCACAACAAGGGCGTCGTCTGGACCGACCAGGGCCCCATCTGGCCCAAGGGCAACTAAGAGCGGGCCGCAAGGGTCCGCGCAATTGTTGCCCCGCGAGCCGCCGCCTGCTCCCAGGCGGCCGTGGCGACCTCGAAATGGACCAGGCGGCAGCTCATCGATGGGGTCCGCTGGCGTGTGCGAGCCGCTCACGCGGACGGCGCTGAGCGTCAGTGCGCGGCGTGGGCAGTGCGCGCGCGGGCGTTAGCCCAGGTCGGGGGCGGTGGCGGTGAAGCGGGCCTCTACGGCGGCGCGGACGGTCTGCGCCTCCGGCTCCAGGGCGATCGGCTCGGGCTCGCCCGCGTCGCCCGGGGCGCGGCTGAACGCGCCCGCCAGCGCGACCGGCGCCATGCTCTCGTCGCGTCCGAGGCCCTCGTCGGACAGCTCGACCAGGCCGGTGAGCCGGGCGCCGAGCGCCTCCGCGTACCGGCGGGCGCGCGCGACGGCCTCCTGCGCGGCCTGCTCGGCGGCCCGCCGGAAGACGTCGCTGTCGCGGCGCAAATCCCAGTCGGGGCCGTCCACGCGGGTGCGCTCCAGGTCGCCGAGCCGGGTGACGAGCTCGCCGAGCACGGTGAAGTCGGCGACCGCCACCTTGATCAGCACGGTGCCCTGGTAGGCGCGGATGTCGCCCTCGCGGCGCCGGTACTTCACCAGCGGGGTGATGACCAGCCCGCCGGTCTCGACCTTCTCGACGGCGTCGCCGTAGGAGCCGATCAGGTCGAGCGCGGCCCGGTTGCGCTCGGTAAGCCGGTCCAGCGCCCTGCGCCGGTCCGGTTCCTGCGACTGGACGTGCACCGACAGCCGGGCGATCTCCGGCTCCACCTCCAGGACCGCCTCGCCGCGCACACTGATCAACGGAGCGTCGCTCATACCGCCAACCTAGCCGCTCCCGGGACGGCGGCGGAGGCTAGAGGAAGGTCTTCCCCTCGCCCCGGTAGGTCGGGACGGTCCGGACGAACCGGTCGTCGTCGATGAGGTGCAGGTCGGCGAACCGCTCGCACAGCTCGCCCGCCTTGGTGTGCCGGAACCAGACCCGGTCGCCGATCCGCAGCTCGTCGGCCGCGCGGCCGAGCAGCGGCGTCTGCACCTCGCCCGCGCCCTCGTTCGGGTCGAAGGACAGGCCGGCGGGCAGGTAGGGCCGGGGGAGCCGGATGTCGTCGGCGGGCCCGGAGGCGAGGTAGCCGCCGCCGAGGCAGGTCGCGACGCCGGGGCCGGGCCGGCGGACGACGGGCAGCGCGAACAGCGCGGCGGGCCGTCCGGTGAAGTTGGAGTAGTAGTCGAACAGGTGCGGCTGGTACAGCCCGGAGCCCGCGGCGATCTCGGTGACGGCGCGCTCTGCGGCGGTCTTCTCCACGCTGCCGGTGCCGCCGCCGTTGACGAACTCCAGTTCGGTCAGGTCGCGGACGGCGCGGACGATCGCGGCGCGCCGCCGGGCCAGCTCCATCCGCGACCGCTGCTGCATGGCGCGGATGACGCGGCCCCGCGCGGGCCGTCCGGGCGGCAGGTCGCCGACGCCGGCGATCTGCGACTCGTAGGCCATCAGCCCGGCCAGGTGCAGGCCGGGGCGCTTGAGGATGCGCTCGGTGAACGCGGCGACGTCGGACGGGGTGCGCAGCGGGGACCGCAGGGCGCCGATCCGGACCCGGCCGCCGAGGGGCCGGTAGGAGGCGTCGATGTCGACGCAGATGCGGACGCGGGCGTCGCCGGCGGCGTCCTCGATCAGGTCGAGGTGCTCGGTGCAGTCGACCATCAGGGTGATCGCGCGGGCGGCGGCGGGGTCGGCGGCCAGCTCGGCGATCGCGGTGCGGTCGGCGGTCGGGTAGGCGACGAGGATGTCGTCGCTCACGCCCTCGCGGGCGAGCCAGAGGGCCTCGGGAAGCGTGAACGCCATGACGCCGGCGAAGCCGTCCATGGCGAGCGTCTCCTCCAGGAGGGCGCGGCAGCGGACCGACTTGCTGGCGATCCGGATGGGCTTGCCGGCGGCGCGGCGCACCAGGTCGGCGGCGTTGGCGCGGAAGGCCGCGAGGTCGACGACGGCGAACGGCGCCTCAAGGCCGGTGGTCGCGGCGTCGTAGCGGTCCCGGAGGTTCATGTGTGCCACACTGCCACAATAGCGGTAAATGTGAAAAGCTCTCACGTACCGTCGGGCGTGCGGTGAAGGGGCTCCTCGTGAGGGGTCAGCCCTTGCGCGGATGCGCGTCGAAGAACTTCCACAGCATCTCGGCCGCCTCGGACGGCCATTCGTGCGTCCCGCCCTCGACCTTGCAGAACGTCACCTCGACGCCTTGGGCGCCCTTGCCCGTGGCCTGGCAGTCGGTGTTGCCGCCGAGCGCCTTGACGCCCTCGTGCGGCTTCGGCAGTTTCCCGACCTTCCGCCAGAAGTCCACCGCCTGCGAGACGGGCGGGAACGGCCGCTTGTCGTTGAAATCGCGGTTCCCGCCGCCGTTGAACGGGACGTTCTGGTCGGCCGTCCCATGGAAGATCATCGCCGACACCGGGCGGTCGGGATCGCACTTGGTGACGAGCGACCCCTCGACCACCCCGATCGCCGCGACCTTGTCGGCCTTCTCGCAGGCCAGCTTGTAGGCCATGCCCGCGCCGTTGGAGAAGCCGGTGACGAACACCCGGTCCGGATCGGCCAGCCCGGCGCCCGTCAGCTTGCCGATCAGCTTGCCGAGGAAGCCGACGTCGTCGATGTGCCCGAGCTTCGCGGCGCCGCAGCAGCTCCCGGCGTTCCAGGTCGTCATGAACCCGTCCGGGTAGGCGACGACGAACCCCTTGGCGTCGGAGATCTTGTCGAAGCCGGTCAGCGACTCCATCTTGTTCATGTTGGCCAGGCCGCCGTGCAGGGCGAGCACCAGCGCCGGCTTGTCCGCGGGCTTGCCGTCCTTCCACTTCCCGTTCGCCACCTTGGCCGGGATGTGCAGCAGGTACTCCCGGTGTCCGGGCGTGCCCACGTCGATCTTCTCCTTGTGGGTCCCCGCGCCGGCCGCGATGCCGTCGACCGTGGCGGGCCGCTTCCCGCCCTCGCCGCCGCCCTTCCCGCCGCCGCCCTTGCTCGTGCAGCCCGCGAGGACGAGGGACAGGGCCAATGCGGCAACCAGGATCCGGCGCATGCGTGCAAAGGTAACCTCAACGGCTCCCCTCAAACTACTCATGAGTAGATAGCCGGGATCACCTGTCGGGTTGGATTTCCCAACCCGCTCTGCTGTCCGAGTTGGAAGGCCCGACCCACTCGCTCTCCGACTGGAACGGAATGCTTCGTTCTGTTAGACTGGACGCAGTGCGACACCATCGAAAGGGGCCGTTCACCATGGCTGAGAACAGCGCGAACACCGAGATCAGGCCGTTCCGCGTCGAGATCCCGCAGGCCGACCTGGACGACCTCCGCGACCGGCTGGCCCGCGTCCGGTTCGCCGACGAGCTCCCGCGCGACCAGGTCACCACCGGCGAGCCGGCCGGCCCGGTGCAGCCCGGCTGGGAGTACGGCGTGCCCGTCTCGTTCGTCCGCGACCTCGTCGCCCGCTGGCGCGACGAGTACGACTGGCGCGCGCACGAGGCGCGGCTCAACGCGGTCCCGCAGTTCACCACCGAGATCGACGGCCAGCTCGTGCACTTCGCGCACGTCCGCTCCCCGGAGCCGGACGCGACGCCCCTGATCCTCACGCACGGCTGGCCGAACACCTTCGCCGAGTACCTCGACCTGATCGGCCCCCTCACCGACCCGCGCGCGCACGGCGGCGACCCGTCCACCGCCTTCCACGTCGTGATCCCGTCGCTGCCCGGGTTCGGCTTCTCGGGCCACACCACCGAGAAGGGCTGGGGCGCCGCCCGCACCGCCGACGCCTGGCACGAGCTGATGCGCCGCCTCGGCTACGACCGGTACGGCGCGCACGGCAACGACGCCGGCGCCATCGTCAGCCCCGAGATCGGGCGCCGCCACCCCGACGCCGTCATCGGCGTCCACGTCAACCAGATCTTCTCGTTCCCGTCCGGAGACCCCGCCGAGTTCGAGGGCCTCGGCCCCGAGGACATGCAGTACCTGCAGTTCCTCCAGCAGTTCGTCGAACACGCCATCCACGACCGCGCACAGCAGGCGCAGCCGCAGACCCTCGCGCACGCGCTCGCCGACTCCCCGTCCGGGCAGCTCGCCTGGATCGGCCAGCTCCTCGGCGGCGTCCCCGACCCCGACACCATCCTGACCAGCGCGTCGATCTACTGGTTCACCAACACGGCCGCCTCGTCCGCCCGCTTCTACTACGAGAACGCCCACGAGGAGAAGGCGACCGAGCCGACCACGTTCCCGATCGGCCTCGCCTCGTTCGCCTACGACTTCCGCCCGCTGCGCCGCTTCGCCGAGCGCGACCACACCAACATCGTCCACTGGAACGAGTACGACCGCGGCAGCCACTGGGCCGCCCACGACGCCTCCGACCTCCTGGTGGCCGACATCCGCGAGTTCTTCACCAAGCTCGCCTGATCCCGTCCTCGGCGCCCGGCGGCCTCCCCGCCGGGCGCTGCGGTGCCGGGTGCGGGGCATGGGCGCGGCACGGCCGCGCGACGGGCCCGCGGCGCGTAAGCTCGTACACCCGGACCCCCTTTGAGCTGGTACTACGCGGCGAGAGCGAGACCGAGACGTGGACCCATACGTGCTGACCCTGTCGTGCCCCGACCGGCCGGGCATCGTCGCCGCCGTCTCCGGGGTGCTCGCCGACCGCGGATGCAACATCGTGGAGAGCCAGCAGTTCGGCGACCCCGACTCCGGCACCTTCTTCATGCGGGTCCAGTTCACCGCCCGGCCCGGCACCGACGCCGACGAACTGCGCGGCGCGTTCGCGTCCCTCGCCCCCGACCTCGGCCTCGAGTGGCGGCTGCACGACCTGTCCGAACGCCCCCGCGTGCTGATCATGGTGTCGAAGGGCGGGCACTGCCTGAACGACCTGCTCTACCGGCAGCGCTCCGGGCTCCTCGACATCGACGTCGTCGCCGTCGCGTCCAACCACCCCGACCTGCGGCCGCTCACCCAGTCGTACGGCATCGACTACCACCACCTCCCGGCCGGGCCCGGCGGCAAGGCCGCGCAGGAGGCCGAGATCCTCGCCCTGGTCGAGCACTACCGCGCCGACCTCGTCGTCCTCGCCCGCTACATGCAGATCCTCTCGGACGACTTCTGCGCCAAGCTCCCCGGCGCGATCATCAACATCCACCACTCCTTCCTGCCGAGCTTCAAGGGCGCCCGCCCCTACCACCGGGCGCACGAGCGCGGCGTCAAGCTGATCGGCGCCACCGCGCACTACGTCACCGCCGACCTGGACGAGGGACCGATCATCGAGCAGGAGGTCGCCCGCGTGGACCACACCCACAGCCCGGACGATCTGGTGGCGGTCGGCCGCGACGTCGAATGCCTCGCCCTCGCCCGCGCCGTCCGCTGGCACGCCGAGCACCGCGTGCTGCTCAACGGAGACCGCACCGTCGTCTTCCGCTGACCGTTCGCGCAGGTGAAAGCGTGAGATGTCGGCATGGCGTGTTTCACTCCACGTGACATTGCCTCACTATGAGTAGTGAGAGATCGTCCGGACGTGCCGGTGGCTCACGGGGGTGGCTATGGCCGAGGCTCTGGTCAAGGACCTGATCGAGGAAGAACGGAGCAGGCGTCAGGCACGGCGCCTGGCGGTCCGCGAGTTCCGTCCGCGGCGCGCGTTCGCCGGGCTGGCGGCCGCGCTGGTGGTCACCGCCGCGGGCGGGATCGCCGCCATCGAACTGCTCGCCGCCGCGCTGCACTCCGGCGTCCACCCGGTCCCCGGCATGGGCGCCCTCGTGCACACGCTGCGGCACCGCCCGTGGAGCGACGCCGGCGTCCGCGAGACCGCAGCCGCGATCACCGGCTGCGGGCTGCTTTTCCTGCTCGCCGCGGCGCCCGGACGGCTGCGCGGCGTCCCGCTGGACGGCGCCGACCCGCGCCTCGCGGGCGTCGTCCGCCGCGCCGCGCTGCGCCGCGCCGCCGCCGACGCGGCGCTGACCGTCCCCGGCATCGAGCGCGCCCGCGCCCGCGGCCTCGGCGTGCTGCGCCGCCGGCTGGTCGTCCGGGTCGCCACGAACTACCGCAACCCGGCGAACCTCGAAGAACTGGTGCACACGGCGGTCACGGCGCGCCTCGACAGGATCGAGCCGATGCACCGTCCCCTGGTCGACGTCCGGCTCGGCTGGCGGAAGGACTGACATGAGGATCCCGATCGCGGCGACCGGCGCCCTGCTGCTGCTGTGCGGCGCGTCCGCCCTCGCTCTGGGCGTGTCCGGTCTCGGCGGGCACCCGCCGCTCGACCCCGCGCTGGTGCGCTTCGCCTCCGGCAGCCCGTGGTTCCTGGCCGTCGCCGCCGGCGTCGCCGAGATCCTGGCGCTCGCCGGGCAGCTGTGGCTGGTCGTGCAGGGCCGCACCGTCGTCCACCTGCGGTGGCCCGACCTGGACCCGCAGACCCGCGCGCATGCCCGCGCCGCCGCGGACGTCCTCGTCAAGACCACCAAGGAGCTCCCGGACGTCCAGGACGTCCGCGTCCGCCTCACCGGGACCGTCAACCGGCCGCGCCTGATCATGCACGTGACGTGCGCCGGCGACGCGCTGCTCAGCGAGGTGTACGGGGAGCTCGGCGCCGGCCCGGTCGAGCGCTACCGCCGCGCCCTGGGCATGCCCGACCTGAAGGCGATCGTCCGCTTCCGTCTGGCCTTCCCGCAACAGCAGAAGCGCCCGAGGACGCCCCACCCGGAAACCGCCTGACCCCACCGCCGCCAAGCCTCCCGCTCAGGCCCGTGCCCGGACCTGAGCGGGAGCCGCGGACGCACCGTCCCGCAGCACGCCGAATCCCCGGGGACGCACCAGCGTCCCCAGAACGTGCCGGGCAGGGACGTGCCGGGTCAGGACGTGCAGGGCCAGGACGTGGCGGGGACGCGCAGGGCCGGGGTGTGCAGGGCTGGGGCGTGCAGGGCTGGAGGTATGTGGGGCTGGGGTGTGCTGGGCTGGGGGTATGTGGCGCCGGGGGCAGGGCGTTGCCGGAGTCCAGGGAGCGCGTCGCCAGGGGTGAACCGGGCGTGCCGGGGGTTCACGGAGCGCGTTGGTCTAGGGGTGAGCGTGAGCGGAATCGGTGACCGCAACGGGCGCGGGGGTTAGGCCCCAGCCACGCGACAACCGAACCGTCGCGATCGCGTGCGAAGCCAAGTTCGAGCTTGCGAGAACTTGATCGCGCAGCGAGCCCCCAGGGCGAGTCGGAGCGATGCTGCGATCGCACGCATTGCCCGCCGAAGGGAAGGCGCTCTAGCGCCTGACCGCCAAGGGCAATGCAAGAAAACACGCGACACCCGTCCGGGGCGGCGCCGGGCGGGGGCGGCGCCGCGCCCCGGACGGGTGCCCGCGCTCGGGCAGGCGCCCATGCGCCGCGGAGCGGGCGCATGCACACGATGGGCGCCCGCGCACACGGAAGCTGTGCAGGTCGCAGGGCATGCACCCGTCACTATGCGCGATCTTCTGGTAACGGTCACGGTTGTGTACATTTCGTTCACGGCATTGCCGAAACGAAAGGTACGGGTGGGATGCGGCGTCCCGGTTGGGCGGCGCCCGGACGCTGGAGCCTGGCCCGGCAGCTGCTGGCGCTGCAGGCGGCGATCGTCGCGCTGCTGGTGGCGGTCGGGGCGACCCTCGCGTACCTGGACGCCCGGCGGGCCACGGACGAGCGGGCGGCGCACACGGTGACGGCGCTGGCGGAGAGCATCGCGGACGCGCCGGACGTGCGGGCGGCGGTGGCCGCGCCGTCGCCGAGCCGGATCCTGCAGCCGTACGCCGAGCGGATCCGGCACGACACGGGCGTGGACTTCATCACGATCATGAGTCCGGCGGGGATCCGGTACACGCATCCGAATCCGGCGCGGATCGGCGGGCGGTTCGTCGGGAACACGGCGCGCGCGCTGGCGGGTCACGAGTTCACCGAGACGTACACGGGGACGCTGGGGCCGTCGGTGCGGACGGTGGTCCCGGTGTTCGGGGACGGGCACCGGGTGGTGGCGCTGGTGGCGGTCGGGATCACGATCCGGGCGATCTCGGCGGAGCTGCGGCGGCGGCTGCTGGTGGTGGTGGGGATCGCGGCGATGGTGCTGGCGATCGGGATCGGCGGGAGCTGGCTGGTGGCGGCGCGGCTGCGGCGCCAGACCCGCGGGGCGGCGCCGGGCGAGCTGCGGGGGATGTTCGAGTACTACGAGGCGATCCTGCACGCGGTGCGGGAGGGGCTGGTGCTGCTGGACCGCGGCGGGGGCGTCGTGCTGTGCAACGACGCGGCGCGCGAGCTGCTCGATCTGCCGCCGGACGGTCCCGGCGGGCGGCATGTCGGTGAGCTGGGGCTGCCGGAGGAGCTGGTGGCGTCGATGACGTCGCCGGAGCCGCGCGCGGACGAGATCCATGTCGGGGACACGCGGGTCCTGGTGGTCAGCACGTCGCCGGTGCGGTCGGGGGACCGGGCGATGGGGAACGTGGTGACGTTGCGGGACCACACGGAGCTGCAGGGGCTGACGGGCGAGCTGGACACGGTGCGGGGGTTCGCGGAGTCGCTGCGGTCGCAGGCGCACGAGGCGGCGAACCGGTTGCACACGGTGGTGTCGCTGGTGGAGCTCGGTCGGCCGGAGCAGGCGGTGGAGTTCGCGACGGCGGACCTGGCGGCGGCGCAGCGGCTGACGGACCGGGTCGTCGGGTCGGTGCGGGAGCCGGTGCTGGCGGCGCTGCTGCTCGGCAAGTCCGCGGAGGCGGCGGAGCGCGGCGTCGAGCTGGAGATCGCGGAGGACACCGCGATCGACGGGGTGGTGGAGCCGCGCGACCTGGTGACGATCCTCGGGAACCTGATCGACAACGCGGTGGACGCGGCGGTGGAGAACGCGGGGGTGCGGCCGCCGCGGGTCCGGGTGAGCGTCCGCCGGGAGGACGGGCGGCTCGTCCTGCGGGTCGCCGACAGCGGCCCGGGGGTGGATCCTGCGGACGTCCCGGAGATGTTCCGCCGGGGCTGGACGACGAAGTCGTCGGGCGGCCCGGTGGGGCACGGGCTGGGCTTGGCGCTGGTCGGCCGGGCGGTCCGGCGGCACGGCGGCACGGTGGAGGTCGCCAGTGGCGGCGGTGAGGGCGCGGTGTTCACCGTCCGGCTGCCGGTGGAGGCCCGATGATCTCGGTGCTGATCGTGGAGGACGACCCCGTCGCGGCGGAGGCGCACCGCTCGTACGTCGAGCAGGTCGCGGGGTTCGCGGTCGCGGGGGTGGTGCACTCGGGCGCTGATGCGCTGCGGTTCTGCCAGGGGACGCGGGTCGACGTCGTCCTGCTGGACTTCTACCTTCCCGACACCCACGGCCTGACGGTCTGCCGGGCGCTGCGGGCCGGGGGCAGCGAGGTCGACGTCATCGCGGTGACGTCCGCGCGGGACCTCGCGGTGATCCGTTCGGCGGTGTCGGTCGGGGTCGTCCAGTACCTGCTGAAGCCGTTCACGTTCGCGTCGCTGCGCGACAAGCTCGTCCGGTACGCGCGGTACCGGGAGCAGCTGGTGGGATCGGGCGAGGTGTCGGGGCAGGCCGACGTGGACGGCATGCTGGCGACGCTGCGGACGCCGGACCACCGGTCGCTGCCGAAGGGGATGAGCGGCGAGACGCTCGACGCGATCACCGAGGTGCTGACGGGGGCGCCGGAGGGGCTGTCGGCGGCGGCCGCCGCGGACCTCACCGGGGTGTCCCGCGTCACCGCGCGCCGCTACCTGGAGTACCTCGCCGAGAACGGCCTGGCCACGCGCCGGCCGCACTACGGGCAGGTCGGCCGGCCGGAGGTCCGCTTCTACCCGGGGTAGAGGGGCGCGCCGCGGGGTACCTACGGGACGAACGATCCGTCAGCGACATCGGGGGAGTTGTCGTGGGTGACCTGAACGACAAGGTGGACCGCAGGACCGCCGAACCGGAGCGGAGGAACGAGTCGGGCGAGGCCCGCCCGGCCCGTCCGGCCCGCACGGCCCGCAACGGGGAGGCCGCCGACGACGCCGGACGCGCGGGGGACAAGCCGCGCAAGGTCAAGCCGGGCGACGCCGCCCGGAAGATGCGCGCGATGTTCAAGGGCTAGCCGCCCTTCGCGGCGGGGGGGGGGGGGCGGGCGGGGGGCGCGGGGCCGCGGCCCCGGCGGGGGGGCGGGGGGCGCCCCGCCCCCGCCGCAGCCCCCCCGCGTCCCCCCCCCCCCCCCGGCCGCGCCCGCGGGCTGGGTACGCGGCCCCCCGCCCCCCCCCGCGGGCGGCGACCCCGGGGAG
>NZ_JBEYYT010000169.1:15087-18377 GCF_040645715.1 Spirillospora sp. NPDC046719
GCCGGCGGCGGCACGCCGCCGGCCCCCGTTTCGCATGTAAAACCCTCTTGACCTGGCCATTCGCCCGCACCGTACGGGTTTGGTGTGATCCGCGCTGAGCATCAATCGCACATTGCCGACGCATCGGGGGGACACCGTGAGCCAGGATGATGGACGCAGGGAGGGCACGGTCGCCACGCAGGACCGGCCCGACGAGGGCTTGCGCCGCGCCCGTTCCGGCGGGTCGAGCGAGCTGGTGACGTCCGGCGGCCGCACCGAGATCGCCGACGTGGTGGTGGCCAAGATCGCGAGCATGGCGGCCCGCGAGGTGGGCGGCGTGCACGAGATGGGCGCGGGGATGAGCCGCACGATCGGCTCGGTGAAGGAGCGGCTTCCCGGCGTCGCCGCCGATCCGACGCAGGGCGTCGGGGTGCAGGTCGGCGAGCGGCAGGCGGCGATCGACATCGACCTCGTGGTCGACTACGGGGCCTCGATCCCCGATCTCGCCAACGCGGTCCGCTCCAACGTGATCGGGCAGGTCGAGCACATGTGCGGGCTGGAGGTCGTGGAGGTCGACATCACGGTCGACGACATCCACCTGCCGGGCGACGACCGCGAGGAGCCCGAGCAGCCGACGGGCCCCCGGGTGCTATGACGGCCCGGACCCGGAGGACGCGGCCCGCCGCGGCGGAGGGCGCGGGCCGCCAGGCCCATGCCCGGATCCCGCCCGTCCCGCAGAGCCCGCCGCGCCGCGCGGCGACCGGCACCGCGGCGGCACGGCAGGGCACCGAGCGGCCCCGTGAGGATCCGGACGGCAAGGGACGGCTCGTGGAGCGGGTCGCGGAGGCGGTGACCGGCTGCCGGTCGGTGGCCGGGCTGACCGCCGGACCGCGGGCGCGGATCATGACGTACCGGGCAGGGCGGCCGCTCGCCGGCGTCGCCGTCCGGGACGCGGAGATCGAGGTCGGGGTGGTGGCGCTGGTGGAGCGGCCGCTGCCGGAGACGGCCGAGGACGTGCGGCGGGCGGTGCGCCCGCTCGCCGGGGACCGCCCGGTGCACGTCCTGATCGGCGACATCGCCGAAGGGGGAGCGACGTGATTCCGATATGGCCCGTGGTGGGGCTGGGCTTCGGGGTGGCGCTCGGGTTCGCGGGCGCGTTCGGCGGGTTCGGCCCGTTCTTCATCGTGCTGTTCCTGGGCTGCCTCGGATTCCTGACGGGACGGGCGATCGAGGGGAACCTCGACATCCGTCAGCTGTTCTCGTTCAACACCGGCCGGCGGCCGCGATGACGGCGGACCGCGCGCGAAGCGAAGGTGCCGCGCCTGACGGGCGCGTGGCGGCAGACGAGGAACGCGCCGGACAAGCGCCCGGTGAGGCCCACGCGAGCGACGGCCACGCGGCTGAGGCCCACTCGGGCGAGCGCTACGCGGGCGAGGGCCACGCGGGCGAGGGCCACGAACCTGCTGGCGAGCACGCGTCGGATGCTGTGCGTTCGCCGGGGGAGGCGCGTCCGCCAAGGGAACGGGGCCGGACGACGATCAGCGACCGGGTCGTGGCGCGCATCGTGGCGAAGGCCGCCGAGGAGACGGCGGGGTCGGGCGGCCTCGACCGGTCGGTGCTCGGCGTCGGCCTGCCGGGGCGCCGCGCGGCCCGCACCGACGTGCGCGTGCACGGGAAGGTCGTCACGGCGAAGGTGGCGCTGTCGGTGGAGTACCCGATGCCTGTGCGGGACGTGGCGCGCCGGGTGCGCGACGGCGTCCGCACGCGGGTCGAGTCGCTGACCGGCCTCACCGTGCGGCAGGTCGACATCGACGTGGCCGAGCTGGAGCGGCCCGGCGGGAGGACCGTGTCATGATCACGCATGCCGGACAGCGGCGGGTGCCGGCGCACGGCACGCGGACGTCGGGGGAGCGGCGGGCGGACCGGGCGGCGCGGCACGCGTTCCGGTCGCGGCGGGTCCGGATCGGCTCGCTCGCGGCGCTGCTGCTGACCGCGGCGTCGGTGATCGCCGCGATCGACGTCCTCTCCGCGATGTTCGGGGCGTCGCTGCACGTCGTCGCCTACCGGGAGCTGCTGGACGTCCGGTGGGACGGATGGGTCACCCGGGCGATCAGCGGGGGGCTGGTGCTGGTCGGGCTGGTGTTCCTGCTGGCGGGGCTGCTGCCCGGGCGGTCGCGGGTCGTCCCGCTGCACGGCCGTGTGCCGGACGTGGTGATGGGCGTCAGCAAACGCGGACTGTGCCGGGCGATCGCGGCGGCGGCGGAGGACGCGACCGGGGTGTCGCGGGTCCGGCGGGTCCGGCTGCGGCCCAGGCGCGTGACGGTGGTCGCGGAGACGCCGGTGCGTGACGCGCGGGGGCTGGAGGACGGCGTCGCGGACGCGGTGCGCGCGTGCCTGGAGCGGATACGGCCGCTGCAACCTCGGACCGTGAAGGTGCGGATGAAGCGCAAGGAGACCTAGATGGCGGACCGAACGGTCAGGGGGCGCGGATGAACCGGGGGCCCGCTCATCTCAACCGGACCGGGCTGGTCCTGGTCGGGGCGCTCATGGTCGCCGTGGGCGGGGCGGGGCTGGCGCGGGGGGCCGGCGTGTTCGGCCACGGCCGGGCGACCGGCCCGGTGTTCAGCGGCACCGTCCGGCGGTACGCCGCTGATCACGGCTGGTTCTGGCCGGCGGTCGCGGCGGCGGTGATCGTGCTGGCGCTGCTCGGGCTGGCCTGGCTGCTCGCGCAGGGCCGGCCGGGACGGCTGCCGGGGCTGGCGATGGAGCCGGACGCCGCCGGCGGGCGGACGCGCCTGTCCGGGAAGGCGGTGACGGACGCGCTGGAGTCCGAGGTCGGCGAGTACCCGGGGGTGCGGACGGTGCGGGCCCGGCTGATCGGTTCGTCGCGGCGCCCGGAGCTGCGGCTGAACGTCGCGTACGGGCGGCGCGCGGATCCCGCGGAACTGCGGAGCCGCATCGAGGAGGAGGGGATGCCGCGGCTGGCGGCGGCGCTGGGCCGCGAGTCGGTGCCGGCGGTGGTGCGGCTGCGGTTGGTGAAGGGCGAGCGGGCGGACACGCTGCTGTGACCTTTGGTGACACCTTTGGGGCCTGTTGGGCGTGAAGGGTGGTTTGCTCGACTAGCGTCCTTTAGTGAACATGACGTCGAGGGAATGAGGAGGCTCGCTTGGTCGACCTGCCAATTCCGGGTGGCTCCGTCGAGGGGCCTTTCGACGCATGGAAGGTACAGACGGACCACGGCATGGGCCCCTCCCGCTAGAGCGGCCCGAAGACCCGGGGGTGCGGCGGCGACGCCGCGCCCCCCGGGTCTT
>NZ_JBEYYT010000170.1:0-8701 GCF_040645715.1 Spirillospora sp. NPDC046719
GCGTAGAGGGCGTCGCCGCCGTTGTCGCCGCCGCCGACCAGCAGGACGACGCGGGCCCCGTAGACGGCGGGCAGGACGCGGGCGCAGACGGCCGCCAGCCCGGCGGCGGCGCGCTGCATCAGCGCGCCGTCGGGGAGCCGCGCCATGAGCGCCCGCTCCGCCGCCCGCACCTTGCCGACCTCGTGCGCGTACCTCATCCGCTGCTCCCCATGCGCGCCGTCCGGACGATCACATGACTTAGCCTGCCACGCTCCACCGCGGTGTAACCGGCCGGAGCCGTTCCGCGATCCCCGGCGCAATGGCGCCGCCCGTCCGGGTCCGATTCATGGTCCGCCACCCGAAAGGTGGGTTAGCGTGTGTTTTCACGGAAGTTGCAGTGCGGCGCGGACGCGGAAAAACCCGTAAAATGATCAGCCAACGTGCAGCGACGGACGGTCCCGATGCGGCACACTGCGACGGGACCGCTCCCCGGACGAGAAGGGGGTCGGAACGGTGGTCGCGTCTCGGAGTGCCTCCGGGGACATGAGTCCGTTCCGGGGTCCGAACGTCCGGCAGCGCCGGCTCGCCGCCGAACTCCGGCGGCTCAGGGAACAGAAGGGACTCACCGGAGACGATGTCGCCGAGCGGCTGGCCTGGTCGACCGCCAAGGTGAGCCGGCTGGAGAACGCGCGTACCGGCGCGAAGATCGACGACATCCACGCGCTCATCGACCTCTACGATATCGCCGAATCCCACCGATCCGAGCTGATCGCCCTTGCACACGATGCCGCGGAGAAGGGCTGGTGGGAGGGTTACCGGGAACTGCCCGGCGGCTACTCCGCACTGATCGCACTGGAAGACGAAGCGAACAAGATCACGCAATGGGAGACCTACATCGTTCCGGGCCTCCTGCAAACCGAGGCGTACGCGCGCGCGACGATCTCCGGGCTGCATCTTTTCGACACCGTCCCGCCGCGGGAGATCGACCGCAGGGTCGAGGTGCGGATGCGTCGCCAGGGAATCCTGCACAGAGCAGAACCTGTCGAATACACCGTCCTGCTGGACGAGTCCGTGCTGCAGCGCCTCGTCGGCGACCACGCGGTGATGCGAGCGCAGCTCGACCATCTCCTCGAGGTCGCGGAGATGCCGAACGTGACTCTGCGCGTCCTGCGGCTGGGTGTCGCCC
This sequence comes from Spirillospora sp. NPDC046719, assembly GCF_040645715.1. Taxonomy (NCBI): domain Bacteria; kingdom Bacillati; phylum Actinomycetota; class Actinomycetes; order Streptosporangiales; family Thermomonosporaceae; genus Spirillospora; species Spirillospora sp. NPDC046719. Next base: position 1,166 of record NZ_JBEYYT010000170.1, read on the forward strand.
ATCCTCTGATGGAGGCGTCGTTCCAGTTGCTGGAGTTCGACCCGGTCCACGACGTCGTCTTTCCGGACATCGTTCACACGGAAAGTCTCACGGTCAGCCAGTTTCTCGACGAGAAGATCACGCACATGTATCGGCTCGCGTTCGAGGGAATGGCCCGGGTCGCGCTCGACGGCGCCGAGTCCATGGAATTCATTGCGCAAGCGCGGGCCGTCTGGCGATAGCACCGCCGCTACGGCGGTGCATATATCCGGAAAGGCCAACGCGTGTCCTCGTTCGAAATGTCGCCTGACCTCAACGCGCCCGCAGCCGGTGCGTCCGAAAACGCCGCTACCGGCTGGCGGAAAAGCGCGCGCTGCGCGGGCAACGGCGCCTGCGTGGAAATCGGGAGCCTGCGCGGCGGCGCGGTCGCCGCACGGGACGCCTTCCACGGCGACAGCGGGCCCGTGCTGACGTTCTCCGCCGCCGAGTGGCGGGCGTTCGCGTCCGCCGCCAAGGCCGGGCGCTTCGATCTGGCCCGCTGACACGGGGGGTCCGCGGGCGAAGAGGTGACCGACGGCCCGCACCGGCGTCCGCCGGGGCGGGCCGCTCTTGCGCACCAGGGGTCGCAGCGGTACCGGCGCCCCCGCTGATCATCGGCATTCCGGGCAGATCTTGTTACCTTGTTCCTGGCATCGGCAGCGCCGCCGTGAGCAGAATGCGTCTCCGATTCGGGAGCCAGGATGAGTTTCCATGCCGCACCGCCCCCACGCTGGAGGAAGAGCACCCGCTGCGGGGCGAGCAACACCTGTGTCGAGGTGGCCGGGCACGACGACGGAATCGTCTCCGTACGGGACGGAGCAGCCGACGATACGTGCCTGGACTTCGCTCGCGGAGAATGGCGGCGGTTCGTCGCGGCCGTCCGGAGGGGAGCCTTCGACTTGCACTGAAAGTTGCATTTACTGAGATTCTCAGAAACGACCCGCGAATAGCCGCCACCCGTCCGCACCGGCGCGGACGGGCCCGCGCGCAAAGGCTCCGCACGCGAAGGGCGGGGGAGGCGCACGCCTCCCCCGCCCCCGCGTCGGCGGCTACTCGACCGTGACGGACTTCGCCAGGTTCCGGGGCTGGTCGACGTCGTGGCCCTTCGCGGTGGCCAGCTCGCAGGCGAACACCTGCAGCGGCACCGTCGTCACGAGCGGCTGCAGCAGCGTCGGGACGGCCGGGACGCCGATCAGCGTGTCCGCGTACGGCTCCACCGACGCGTCGCCCTCCTCCGCGATCACGATGGTGCGGGCGCCGCGGGCGCGGATCTCCTGGATGTTCGAGACGATCTTGTCGTGCAGGACGTCCCGGGCGCGCGGCGGCACGACCACCACGACCGGCAGCCCCTGCTCGATGAGCGCGATCGGGCCGTGCTTCAGCTCGCCCGCCGCGAACCCCTCGGCGTGCATGTACGCCAGCTCCTTGAGCTTCAGGGCGCCCTCCAGCGCCACCGGGAAGCCCACGTGCCGGCCGAGGAACAGCACGCACCGCTCGTCCGCCAGGGACCGGGCCAGCTCGCGGACCGGCTCCATGGTCTCCAGGACCTTGTCGACCTTCTCCGGCATCCGCTCCAGCAGCTGCACCATCGCGAACACCTCGTCGCCCCACTTGGTGCCGCGCACCTGCGCGATGTAGAGCGCGATCAGGTAGACCGCGACGAGCTGGGTCAGGAACGCCTTGGTGGAGGCGACCGCGATCTCCGGGCCGGCGTGCGTGTACAGCACGCCGTCGCACTCGCGCGGCAGCGTCGAGCCGTTGACGTTGCAGATGCCGAGCAGCTTGGCCTTCTGCTCGCGGGCGTGCCGGACGGCCATCAGCGCGTCCATCGTCTCGCCGGACTGGGAGATCGCGATGACCAGCGTCGTCGGCGACAGGATCGAGTCCCGGTAGCGGAACTCGCTGGCCAGCTCCACCTCGCAGGGCAGCCCCGCCCAGTGCTCGATCGCGTACTTGGCGATCAGCCCGGCGTGGTAGGACGTGCCGCACGCCACCACGATGATCTTGTCGACCTCGCGGAGCTCCCGGTCCGAGATGCGCATCTCGTCCAGGTGCAGCCGGCCGTCCGCGCCGATCCGGCCGAGCAGCGTGTCGGCGACCGCCCGCGGCTGCTCGGCGATCTCCTTGAGCATGAAGTAGTCGTAGCCGCCCTTCTCCGCGGCGGACACGTCCCAGTCGACGTGGTACTCCTTCACCTCGGCGGGCCGGCCCTCGAAGTCGGTGACCGTCACCCCGCCGGAGCGCAGCTCCACGACCTGGTCCTGGCCCAGCTCGATCGCGTCCCGGGTGTGCTCGATGAACGCCGCGACGTCGCTGGCGAGGAAGTTCTCGCCCTGCCCGACCCCGACCACCAGCGGCGAGTTGCGGCGCGCCCCGACCACCAGGTCGGCGTCGCCGGTGTGCACCGCGACCAGCGTGAACGCGCCCTCCAGCCGGCGGCACACCCGGCGCATCGCCTCCGCCAGGCCGCCGCCCCCGCCGGCCAGCTCGTCCTCCAGCAGGTGCGCGACGGCCTCGGTGTCGGTGTCGGACTTCAGCTTGTGCCCGGCGTCCTCCAGCTCGGCGCGCAGCTCGGCGAAGTTCTCGATGATCCCGTTGTGGATCACCGCGACGGAGCCGGTGCAGTCGGTGTGCGGGTGGGCGTTGCGGTCGTTCGGCGCGCCGTGCGTCGCCCACCGCGTGTGCCCCATGCCGAGCGTCCCGGCGGGCGGCGGCTCCTCGGCGATCGCCTCCCGCAGGTTCACCAGCTTCCCCGCCCGCTTCGCCGTCGCCAGGCTCCCGTCGGCCAGCACGGCCACCCCGGCCGAGTCGTAGCCGCGGTACTCGAGCCTGGCCAGTCCGTCGACCACGACGTCGAGCGCGGGCCGGCCGCCTACGTACCCCACGATTCCGCACATGGCGGCAACTCTATTCGGTGTCTCCCACCGGACCTACCTGCAGAGGGCGTAGACGGGTGGCGCTAGGTTGGACGCCCGGTGAAAACCCGGAGACCGGCCTGAACGAACGATTACCGTTCTGGCCATGACGAGCGGATGGGACAGCGTGCCGACCCCTTACGTGGAACTCTCCCGCGAGGCCTGGCGGGCCCTGCGCGAGAACACCCCGCTGCCCCTCACCCCCGGTGAGCTGGACGCCCTGCGCGGCCTGCGGGACCCGATCGACATCACCGAGGTCGAGGAGGTCTACCTGCCGCTGTCCCGGCTGCTGAACCTGTTCTTCCAGTCCGACGGGCGGCTGCGCGACACCGTCAGCGGCTTCCTCGGCGGCGAGGTCGCGCCCACCCCGTTCATCATCGGCGTCGCGGGCAGCGTCGCGGTCGGCAAGTCCACCACGTCGCGGCTGCTGCGCACCCTGCTGGCCCGCTGGCCCGAGCACCCGAGCGTGGAACTCGTCACGACCGACAGTTTCCTGTATCCGAACGCGATCCTTACCGAGCGCGGGATCATGGAAAGGAAGGGTTTCCCCGAGTCCTACGACCGGCGCGCGCTGGTCCGGTTCGTCTCGTCGATCAAGGCGGGGGCGGAGAAGGCGGAGATCCCGGTCTACTCCCACCTGGAGTACGACATCGTCCCGGACGCGGTGCAGACCGTCCGGCGGCCGGACATCCTGATCGTCGAGGGGCTGAACGTGCTGCAGGCGCCGCCGCCCGGCACCCTCGGCGTCTCCGACTTCTTCGACTTCTCGATCTACGTGGACGCCCGGGTCGAGGACATCATGCAGTGGTACGTCGAGCGCCTGTTCGCGCTGCGCCGCACGGCGTTCACCGACCCGCGCTCGTACTTCCACAAGTACGCCCACGAGCTGGACGAGGACGAGACCGCCGCGTTCGCCAAGCGGGTCTGGCGGGACGTCAACGAGATCAACCTCGTGTCCAACATCCTGCCGACCCGGGCCCGCGCCACCCTCGTCCTGCACAAGGGCCGCGACCACGCCGTCCAGCGCGTCCGGCTGCGCCGGATCTGACGCCGCTCCCCGCCGGGGCGGGGACCCCGTGCCCCTTGCCGGGGCGGCCCCTCGGCACGTAGTGTACGAAACCGTTTCGTTTCGAAGTGAGGAGGGGCGGCGCATGTCGGACGCACGGGGCGCGGCCCGCGAGGAGGCCATCCTGCGGGCCGTCCTCGACCTGGTCGCCGAGGTCGGCTACGACCAGGTGACCATGGACGCGATCGCCGCGCGGGCGCGGGCCAGCAAGGCGACGATCTACCGGCGCTGGCCCGGCAAGGCCGAGATGGTGGTGGCGGCGGTCCGCGGCCGCGCCGGCGCCACCGCGGTGACCCCGCCCGACACCGGGGAGCTGCGCACCGACCTGCTCGCGGTGCTCCGGCAGATGCGCGACGGCCTGCTGGCCCAGGACGCCGCGCTCGTCCTCGGGCTGATGGTCGCCATGCACCGCGACCCGGCGCTGGCCGACGCCGTCCGGGCCCGGTTCGTGCACGACAAGCACGCGATGTTCGGCGCCGCCATCGCGCAGGCCGTCGCGCGCGGCGACCTCCCGGCCGGCCTCGACGCCGCCCTGTTCATGGAGATCAGCTCGTCGATGCTGTTCTCCCGGCTGTTCGTCGCCGGCGAACCGCTCGACGACGCCTTCGTCCTCCGCCTGGTGGACGACGTGCTGCTGCCCCTCCTCGACCACCGGACCAGCGCGACCCACCAGCCCAGCGCGACCGACCAGCCCAGCGCGACCCACCGGACCAGCGCGACCTAGGAGCATCCGATGTGGCAGACGATCGTTCTCAGCGGCCTCGGCGGAGTGGTGGGCGGCAACGCCCTCCCCCACTTCGTGCGCGGCATCACCCGCGAGCGCTACCCGAACCTCACCGGCAACGGGCCGCTGCCGAACCTCGTCGGCGGCTGGGCCGGGCTCGTGGTGGCGCTCCTGCTCGTCCACTGGGCGGACCCAGGCCGGCACCCCGGCTGGGCCTTCGGGTCCGCGGCGGCCGGCGTGCTGCTCATCGGCCTGTTCCACGCGGGCCCGGGCGCCTTCGGCCGCAAGGAGACCCCGCCCTCGGCCGCTCCCCGACCCGGCCCCGCGGCCTGAGTCCTGTCCGGGCGCGGGCGCGCGTCAGGACGTCCAGGCCAGCTCGTAGTACTTCAGGGCGTCGTCCTCTGCGACCATGCGCATCCCCGCCGCGGCCATGACGCGCTGCGACGCGACGTTGCCGCGGTCGGTGTCGCCCCTCACGCGGGCGGCGCCGCCCGCGCGGGCGAAGCGGAGCAGTTCCCGGAGCGCCTCGGCGGCGTAGCCGTGGCCGCGCGCCGCCTCGACGAGCCCGTACCCGATCGTGACGGTGCCGCCGTCGTCCGGGGCCGCGTGGAAGCCCGCGCCGCCGATGGCGCGCCCGTCGGCCCGTACCCGGATCTCGTAGGCGCCGAAGGGCCGCGGATCACCGTCGGAGGCGCAGACCTCCAGGTAGCGGCGGGCTCCCGCCACGTCCATCCCGCTGGGGTAGCCGCCCGCCGGAGCCGGCCCGGCCGCCACCAGCCGCTCCGCCTCGGCGACGGTGAACGGGTGCAGCACGAGACGCTCGGTCACAAGATCCTCCATACCGGAACCACTACCAGCCGGCCGGCCGGCAGGGCACCTGGTTTTCCGCCGCCGCCAGGTGGGGCGGGCCGGTAGGTTCGTCCGTTATGGGGGCGACCATCGGTGCCGCGATCGGCATGTTCGCCGGGACGAACGTCGACGACATCATCGTGCTGACCGTCCTCTTCCTCAGCGGGCGGACCGGCGGAGCGCCGCGGGCCCGGCAGATCTGGGCCGGGCAGTACGCGGGCGTCGGCGTCCTGGTCCTGGTCTCGGTGGTCGCGGCGCTGGGGCTGACCGTCGTGCCGGACGCGTGGATCGGGCTGCTCGGCCTCGTCCCGTTCGCGCTCGGCGTCCGCGGGCTGGTCGGAGCGGTGCGGGCCGGGGACGGCGACCCGCCGCCCGTGGCGTCGGGCACCGTCGCCGTGGCCGCCGTCACGATCGCCAACGGCGCCGACAACATCGCGGTCTACACGCCCGTGTTCCGCACCATCGGCCCCGGCGCGACGGCCGTGACGATCGCGGTGTTCGCCGCCGGGGTGGCGCTGTGGTGCCTGGCCGGGTCATGGCTCGGCTCGCACAAGAAGGTCATCGAGGTCGTCGAGCGCTACGGCCGCTGGCTCGTCCCGCTCGTCTTCATGGCGATCGGCGCGGTCATCGTCGTCGGTTCCGGCGTGCTGACCCGGCTCTGAGCAGGGATCCGGGGTAATCCGCCAGGGGGCGGTGGGCGTCCTCTGGTGAACCGGCCTCCCCGCGCCGGGCGGCGGCTCGGCCGCGGACAGGCTCAGGAGAGAAATGATCTATCTCGTCGGCACGACCGGGTTCCCGAACTACGGCGATGAGCTGATCGCCGCGGCCTGGCTGCGGTACCTGGCCGAGGCGGCCCCGGACACGGACGTGTGGCTGGACTGCCCGAGCCCCGGCCCGGCCGGGGTGCTGCTCGACGGGATCCACCCGCGGGCGCGGTTCACCGACACGTTCTGGCGGCTGTGCTGGGAGGCCCCCGGCGACGGTCCGTGGGAGACGGCGGCCTGGGTGCGGCGGGCGATGCACCATCCCGGGATGGCCTGCCGCTGGGTGGCCGGCATCGAGCTGGCCGCGCGGGCGCGGATCGTCCACGTCATCGGCGGCGGGTACGTCAACCGCATCTGGCCGAAGCACTACGGGCTGCTCGCCGCCGCCGTGGGGGCGGTCGAGCGGTCCGGCGGACGGGCCGTGATGACCGGTCAGGGGCTCTTCCCCGCGGCGGAGGACGCCGCGCCGCTGGTCCGCGAGCTGGCGGCGCACTTCGAGCTCGCCGACGTGCGGGACGAGCCGTCCGAACGGCTCCTCGGCGACGTGACGGCGACCGGCCGCACCGGCGACGACCTGCTCCTCGGGATCGGCCCGCACCTGTACCGGCGACCCGAGGAAGAGATGCCGGAGGTCATGCTCTGCCTCCAGTCGGACCTGCTGGAGATCCCGCGCCCCGCCCTCGCGTCCTTCGTGACCGGCACCATGCGGGCCTGGGGCGTCACCGGCGACCGGATCGGGGTCGTCGAGGGCATTCCCGGCGTCGACCGGGCGATCTACGACCTGGTCGAGCCGTACCTGCCCGGCATGCGCTTCTACCCGTTCTCCGACATCTGGGCGCGCGGGCTGCCCGCCGGGCCGGAGCAGGTCTGGCTCTCCACCCGCTTCCACCCGCACCTGCTCGCCGCCGCCGCCGGGGCGAGCGGCGTGGCGGTTCCGATCAACCCCGACTACTACGCGACCAAGCACCGCTCCCTGACCGGCACGGGCAGCGGCTGGACGCTCGCCGAGGCCCCGGCGGTGCCGGAGCGCCCGGCCGGCGGCGGGTTCGACCCGGCCGCGCTGGCCGCCCTCCGGGAGGGGAAGGCCGCGCTGGCCGCGAAGATCTACTCCTGACGCCCGGTGGCGGGGGGGCCGCGAACCCCGCCCCCCGCCCCCCCGGGATGGTGCGCCCCCGGGCCCCCCACACCGCCCCCGCGAGG
>NZ_JBEYYT010000170.1:8711-18300 GCF_040645715.1 Spirillospora sp. NPDC046719
GCCGGGCGCCCGATCAACGAGCGCCCGGCCACCGGGTATCAGGCCGCCGGAAGGCGCATCACTCGGCGCTGGCGATGGTCAGCGAGCGCAGCCGGAACGCCGCCAGGAACGCGGCGCCCACCGTGACGGCGACGAGCAGCGGGATCGCCACGCCGAGGTCGACGGACGAGCTGACGGGCGACGCCGGGGTCAGGGCGTCGGTGACCGACAGCGCCCACTGCTGGATGGACGCCGACTTCGCGCCCGGCGCGAAGCTCCCGAGCAGCGTCTCCCAGACCAGCGCGTACAGCAGCCCGATCGTGACCGCGTTCCGGCTCATCACCGCGAGCGCCACGAACACCGCGCTGTAGGCGACGCCGCCGACCAGCACGCCGACGGTGAAGGCGGGCACGAGCTGCGCGGTCGTCCCGGTCAGCACCAGCCCGGCCAGCAGGGTCGGGACGACCGAGAACGCCGCGACCAGCACGATCGCGACCGCCAGCTTCGTCAGCACGATCACCTGCCGCGGGATCGGCTTGGTCAGCACGTACATGATCTGGCCGTCGTCGATCTCCGGGCCGATCACGCCGGTGCCGGCGATCAGCGCGAGCAGCGGCAGCAGCGTGGCCAGCCCGAACTTCTGCAGCACGTTCGCCGAGACGTCCAGGTCGTTGTTGCCCGTCCAGCGCAGCACGACCGCCAGGACGACCAGCAGCGCCGGCAGCGCGAGCAGGAGCAGCGCGCGCCGCCGGCCGAGCATCGCCCGGAAGGTGATCATCGCAATGGTCGCGTTCATCGGAGCATCACCGGGCCACCAGGTAGGAGAAGACGCTTTCGAGGGACTCGTCGGCCGGGGAGACCTCCCACAGCCGGACGCCGGCGTCCCGCGACACCTGCGGGAGCAGCCAGGTGAAGCGCTGGAAGTCGACCGCCTCGACGCGCAGGCCCTTGTCGGTGAGCTGGACGCTGCGGGCCGAGCCGTCGGCGATGACGGCGGCGGCGAGGCCCCGGTCGTCGGACGAGCGGACGAGGAAGATGTGCGGCCGGTCGGTCATCAGCCGGCGGATCTTGCGGAAGTCGCCGGACGCGGCGTGCCGGCCAGCGACGATCACCTCGATGTGCCCGGCGAGCCGCTCGACCTCCTCCAGGATGTGCGAGGAGAACAGGATCGTGCGGCCCTCGTTCGCCATCCGGGTGATCAGGTCCATCAGCTGGAGGCGCTGGCGCGGGTCCATGCCGTTGAACGGCTCGTCCAGCAGGAGGACGGGCGGGTCGTGCACGAGCGCGGACGCCATCTTGATCCGCTGCTTCATGCCCTTGGAGTAGGTGCCGATCGTCCGGCCCGCCGCGTACGCCATCTCGACCCGGTCGATGGCCTGGCGCGCGGCGGCGCGCGGGTCGGGCAGCTTGTGCAGCTTCGCCATCGACAGCACGAACTGCTCGCCGGTGAGGAAGTCGTAGGCGCTCTCGCGCTCGGGGACGAGCCCGAGCCGCCGGTAGATGCCGGGGTTCTGCCAGATCGGCTCGCCGTCCAGGGTGATCGTCCCGGACGAGGGGGCGAGGAACCCGCCCATCATGTGGATGAGCGTGGACTTCCCCGCGCCGTTCGGGCCGAGGAGGCCGGTGACGCCCGGGCCGATCGTCATCGAGACGCCGTTGACCGCGACGACGTTGCCGTACCAGCGGGACACCTTCTCCAGCCTGATCTCGCTCATGCCCCGCTCCTTCGAGGGGAGACGGCCCCTCGCGCCTCCCGGTTCGCTTCGCTCATGACAGCCCCGCCTTCCGGAACCGGCGGTACAGGACCGCGACCGAGCCGGCGACGATCACCGCGCACAGCGCGAGCGCGACGACGCCGCTGACCGTGCCGGACGGCACGTCCACCGCGGACTTCTGCTGGCCGAGCAGCCGCACCTGCACGATGTCGATCAGGTTGAACGGGGCGAGGACGCCGATCCAGCCGGCCAGGGTGAAGTTGGTCTGGTGCTCGGCGATGCCCTGGATGATCAGCGTGAACGTACTGGTGATCATGTAGACGGCGATGACGGCGGCGACGCCGAGGCCGCGGCGCGGGGTGAACGCGGCGACGACCGTCCCGATCGCGGCGAGCACCAGCGCGAACAGCACGCAGCCGGCGAGGCCCGCGAGGTAGTGCAGGAACTGGTGCCAGGAGTCCGGCACCTTCGTCACGAGGCCGCCGACGTACAGCACGGTGACGGGCACCGCCATCAGCGCGAACAGCGCGGTGGCGAGCGCGCCGAGCTTCGCCAGGACGAAGTCGAGGTGGCCGACCGGGCGGGAGAAGTACAGCGGGACGACGTGGAAGCGGATCTCCCGGGACGCCAGCACGGGCGCCTGCGTGGCCAGGAAGATCGCGATGATGACCTGGAGGGTGACCGCGTAGGAGGAGTAGCGCATCAGCGCCTCGGGCCGCTTGGCGACCGCGACGACCGCGACGGACCCGGCGGCCGGCAGCAGCATGATCGCGGCGAGCAGGAACGGCATGACCTTCGCGCGGGCGGGCCGCCCGAGGCCGAAGGCGGCGCGCAGGTTGTGCACGTACAGCGACCGCATCACGTAGGCGCGGCCGCTGCGGCGGCCCTCGTAGTGGCGGTAGCCGATGTCGTGGATGGTGCTGGTGCTCATCGCGGGCCTCCCTGCGGCGCGCCGGGCGGCATCGGGACGGGCGGGGCGCCCGGCGGGGCGGGCGGCGGCACCCCCGGCGTCCCGGGCGGACCGAACGGACCCGGCGGACCGGGCGGACCGGGCGGACCCGGCGGGACGGTCTCCGCGGGCGCGGTCTGGAAGACCTCCTCGATGTGGTGGCGGCGCTGCTCCATCCGGATCAGCCGCAGCCCGAGGTCGGCGACGCCGTCCCGGACGAGGTCGTAGGTCGCCTCTCCGGCGATGTCGATGACCAGGAACCGGCCCTCCGGATGCACGGACACGCCCTGGTCGTACAGGTGCTGCCCGAGCGTGTCGCGGCCCTCGTCCACCTCGACGGTGAGCACGCCGCTCTCGGCGGTGTACGCCTCGACGGCCTGGGAGCGCAGCAGCTTCCCGCCGTCGATGATGACCACGTGGTCGCAGACCCGCTCCAGCTCGCCCAGCAGGTGCGAGGTGACCAGCACGCTGATGCCGAACTCGGCGCCGATGCGCCGGATCAGGTCGAGCATCTCGTCGCGCCCGGCCGGGTCGAGGCCGTTGGTGGGCTCGTCGAGGAAGACCAGCTTCGGGTCGTGCACGAGGGCCTGGGCCAGCTTCACCCGCTGCCGCATACCGGTCGAGTAGCCGCCGATCGGACGGTAGCGCTCCTCGTACAGCCCGACGTGGCGCAGGGTGTCGGCGGCGCGCTCGCGCGCGGCGGTCGGCGGCAGCCCGCACATCCGCGCCATGTGCACGACGAACTCCGTCGCGGACACGTCCGGCGGGAGGCACTCGTACTCGGGCATGAACCCGACGTTCTCCCGGATCCGGACGCCCTCGCGGGCGATGTCCATGCCCAGCACGGTCGCGGTGCCGGCGGACGGGGGCTGCAGGCCGAGCAGGATCTTGATCAGCGTGGACTTGCCGGCGCCGTTGGCGCCGACCAGCCCCACGACGCCGGGCTCGACGGCCACCGTCAGGTCGTCCAGGGCGGTCACCCGGGGGAACCTCATCGTCAGGCCCTGGGTGGCGATAATCGGCATGTCCCCGAACCTAGCGGCTGGGTGCTGCCGCGGCGTCACCCTTAGGTGGTACGCGGATGCGCCTTAAGTCGACCGTTTGGCCGCCGTTCGGCCCCTCTGGCGGAGGACCGCGCTCCACACGGCGCGCTGGAGGAACAGCGTCACCGTCCCGGCGATGATCATCCCGAGGAAGTTGACGCCGAGCTGCTCCAGCGACCCGGTGATCTCGGCGCCGTGCCGGAGCGCCATCGCGACCGCGAGGTTCCCGGCGGCCGGGACGGTGGTGACCGAGATGAAGACGCCGACCAGCGCCGACGACTTCCCCGCCGTCAGCGACAGCACCCCGGCGGCGCCCGCGAGCAGCGCGACGATGAACGACCAGCGGTCCGGGCTGTAGATGAACGCGGTCAGCGGCCGGCTCGCGGGCAGCCGGTCGCTCTCGATCACGCCGGTCCACCTGCTGACCAGCGCGCACACGTAGGTGATGACGATGGCGGCGGTGAACCCGACGATCAGCGTCCGGACCGCCTGCCAGATCCGCCCCGGCTGCCGCCGGAAGATCCCGTAGCAGATCCCCGCGACCGCGGCGAACTCCGGGCCGAGCACCATCGCGCCGACCACCAGGACCGGCGAGTCGATCAGCGCGGCGATCCCGGCCAGCTGCGTCGCCAGCGCGAGGAACGCGATGAACGACCAGGTCAGCATGGTGCCCTCGGTGACCTGCCGGTCGAACTCGTCCCACACGACCGCGTCGTCGCCGTGGCCGGGCGCGCGCCGCTCGGCCCGCTCGGCGACCTCCGACACCGACAGGTCGATCTTCTCCATCGCGATGGAGCCGTCCCTGTCGATGCCGAGGCGGCGCAGCGCGGCGAGGACCTCGTTGGCGGACTCGCGCGCCACGTCGATCTGGACGAGGTCGCCGCGCGGGGAGCGCGCGGCGCCGGGGAGGACGACGACGTTCGTGGCGCCGGCGCAGTCCGACAGGGCCGCGCAGACGGCCTCCGTCCGGTCCGGCGGGACGATCGCTCTGAGGTGCAGCACCCGCCACATGCTGCCGTAAAAGCCCGGGGACCGTGGCGCCGGCGCGAGTCCGTACGATTTGATCGTTTATTTACCCGCATCTGGGTGAAAGACGACAGAAAACTCCGGGTGGTGAGGGCATGACGCGGCGCGACGGGCTGCGACGGGAACGCGTGCTACGACGGGAACGCGTGCTACGACGGGCACGGGCGCGACGACGGGAACGGGGCCGGCGCGGGACGGCCCTCGCGGCGGCGGCGCTCGCGCTCACCGTCCCCCTCGCGGCGTCCGGCTGCAAGACGGACCCGAGCTCGGACGGATCGGGCGGGACGGGCGGGTCATCCGGCGGGTCCGGGCCGTCCCGCAACGACGGGCACGCGGTGAGCCCCCTCGACAACCCCGACGGGACCAAGCCGGGCCTCGCGCCCATCACGTCCTCCGGCGACCTCGGCAAGGCGCGCGCGCTCATCAAGAAGGTCGCCACCAAGGGACGCGGCCCGAAGACCGGCTACGAGCGCGACAAGTTCGGCTACGCCTGGATGGACAACGCCCCCGACGTCCCGTTCGCGCACAACGGCTGCGACACCCGCAACGACCTGCTGAAGCGCGACGGGGAGGACGTGAAGTACCGGTCCGGGTCCAACTGCGTCATCGTCTCGCTCACGCTGGACGACCCCTACTCCGGCAAGACCATCCACTGGACGAAGTCGCACGCGACCGCCATCCAGATCGACCACGTCATGCCGCTGTCGTACGACTGGCAGATGGGCGCGTCGCGGTGGACCAAGGACAAGCGCGAGTCCATCGCCAACGACCCGCTGAACCTCATCCCGGTGGACGGGCCGCTGAACGGCGCCAAGAGCGACTCCGGACCGGCGTCGTGGCTGCCGCCGAACAAGCGCGTCCGCTGCTCGTACAGCGTCCGCGTCGCGCAGGTGTCGCTGAAGTACGACCTGCCCGTGACGTCCGCCGACAAGCAGAAGATGCTCGAACTGTGCGGAGGATGACGGCGGCCCGCCCCAATATGCTCGTCGGATGAGCAACGAACCCGACGACCGGCCGGAAGCCGAGAGCGCCGAGACCTCCGAGGCCGCCGACCGGCCCCGCGTCCGCACCGAGCGCGGGGTCGGCGCCCGCGCCGTCGGCGCCGAGGTGACCGGCGCGTCCGCGACCGGCCTCACCCTGCGCCTCGGCAACGGCCTCGGCTCGCTCGCCCTCGGCTCCATGGCGCTCGGCGCGATCGCCATCGGCGCCGTCGCGATCGGCAAGCTCGCCGTGAAGCGCGCGATCATCGGACACCTGGAGGCGGGCACCGTCGAGATCAAACACCTCAAGGTCGGACGCCTGGAGATCGACGAGCGCTGACCGCGCTCGCGCGCCCCGGCGCGGCCCGGCCCGGCTCGGCGCGGCTCGCGGCCGGGGTGCTCGCCCGGTGGCTCGCACCCCGGCCGGCGGATCAGCCGAGGAGGTCGCGGACGACGGCGGCGAGGCGCTCGGCGACGGCCTGCGCCTGGTCGTGCGACGCCGCCTCCACCATCACCCGCACCATCGGCTCGGTGCCGCTCGGCCGGATCAGCACCCGGCCCGTCTCGCCCAGCTCGGCCTCCGCGTCCGCCACCGCCGACGCCAGCCCCGGGTCGGTCTTCGCGCGCGTCTTGTCCACGTCCTTGACGTTGATCAGCACCTGCGGCAGCCGCGTCATCACCTTCGCCAGCTCGTCCAGCGGGCGGCCCCGCCGCACCATCGCCGCCAGCAGGTGCAGGCCGGTCAGCACGCCGTCCCCGGTGGTCGCGTGGTCCAGCATGATCACGTGGCCGGACTGCTCGCCGCCGAAGACGAACCCGCGCTCCTTCATCGCCTCCAGCACGTACCGGTCGCCGACCGCGGTCTCCACCACCGCGATCCCCGCCTCCCGCATCGCCAGCTTGAAGCCGAGGTTCGACATCACCGTCGCCACCACGGTGTCGGCCGCGAGCGCGCCCGCCTCCCGCAGGTCCAGCGCCAGGATCGCCATGATCTGGTCGCCGTCCACCACCTCGCCCGACGCGGTCACCGCCAGGCACCGGTCGGCGTCGCCGTCGTTGGCGATGCCCGCGTCCGCGCCGTGCTCGCGCACCGCCGCGCACAGCGCGTCCAGATGCGTGGACCCGCAGCCGGAGTTGATGTTCAGCCCGTCCGGCGCCGTGCCGATGGTGATCACCTCGGCGCCCGCGCGGCGCAGCGCCTCCGGCGCCACCTCGCTGGACGCGCCGTTCGCGCAGTCCACCACCACGCGCAGCCCGTCCAGCGACACCGGCAGCGTCGCCAGCAGGTGCGCGACGTACTGCTCGACCGCGCCGTGCGCCTCCCGGACCCGGCCGACGCCCGCGCCGGTCGGCGGCTCCCACGCCGCGCCGAGCCGCGCCTCGATCCGGTCCTCGATCTCGTCGGGCAGCTTGTAGCCGCTGCGGTCGAAGAACTTGATCCCGTTGTCCGGCGCCGGGTTGTGCGACGCCGACAGCATCACGCCGAGGTCGGCGGCCAGCTCGTGCGTCAGGTGCGCGACCGCCGGCGTCGGCAGCACCCCGAGCCGCAGCACGTCGACGCCCGAGCTCGCGAGCCCGGCGACCACCGCCGCCTCGAGGAACTCGCCCGAGGCCCGCGGGTCGCGCCCGACCACCGCCATCGGCCGGTGCCCCCGGAACGCGCCCTGCTCGCCGAGGACCCGCGCCGCCGCGACGGACAGGTCCATGGCCAGCGGGGCGGTCAGGTCGCGGTTGGCGAGCCCACGCACGCCGTCGGTCCCGAACAGACGAGCCACAGTTCAACTCCCGGAAAGACGAAAAGACCGCGCGGGCGGTCCGGAGCGGGTGCGCGCCCCGTCCGCCCATGCGGTCAAATCTAGTGGGCCAGGCCCTGCGAACACGGGCGAGCCGCCGCACCCGGTGCGCCGCCCGTGCGGGGCGGCCGCGGAAACGTCCACGGGGTGCGGCGGCTCGTGCCGTCGATCAGCGCTTGCTGTACTGCGGAGCCTTGCGGGCCTTCTTGAGACCGGCCTTCTTGCGCTCCGGCACCCGCGCGTCGCGGGTGAGGAACCCGGCCTTCTTCAGCGCCGGGCGGTGCTCGATGTTCGCGAACTGCAGCGCGCGGGAGATCCCGAGGCGCAGCGCGCCGGCCTGGCCGGTGGTGCCGCCGCCGTTGACCCGGGCGAGGACGTCGAACTGGCCCTCCAGGCCGAGCAGGACGAACGGCTCGTTCACGATCTGCTGGTGGACCTTGTTCGGGAAGTACTGGTCCAGGGTGCGGCCGTTGATCTTCCACTGGCCGGAGCCCGGGACGATCCGGACCCGCGCGATGGCCTGCTTGCGGCGGCCGGTGCCCGCGGCCGGGCCGGTGGCGACCGGCTGGCCCAGGTAGCTCTCGCCGGCGGCCTCGGGGGTCTCGGTGCTGTACTCGGACGGAGCGTCCTCGTAGGAGTCGAAGTCGACGCCCTCGGCGGGCGTCTCGGTGGACTCGGTCACGCTTCTCCTCAGGTGTTCTAGCCAGGGCGGCTGGCCCGGTGATCGGGTGCCCCGGCGGCCTCCACGGGCGCGCGCCGTCGCGCGTCCGCGTTACTTCGCGGGCTGGCTGATCTGGGTGATCTCGAACGGGACGGGCTTCTGCGCCTGGTGCGGGTGGTCCGGACCGGCGTAGACCTTCACCTTCCCGAACATCTTCCGGCCGAGGGTGTTCTTGGGCAGCATGCCCTTGATCGCCTTCTCGACCGCCCGCTCGGGGTGCTTGGCCAGCAGGTCGCCGTAGGCCACCGAGCGGAGACCGCCCGGGTAGCCCGAGTGGCGGTAGGCCTTCTTCTGCTCCAGCTTGTTGCCCGACAGCGCCACCTTGTCGGCGTTCACGATGACCACGAAGTCACCGGTGTCGAGGTGCGGGGCGTAGATGGGCTTGTGCTTACCCCGAAGCAGCTGCGCGACCTGACTGGCGAGACGGCCCAGCACGACATCGGTCGCGTCGATGACGTACCACTGACGCTGTACGTCAGCGGGCTTAGGGGTGTACGTGCGCACGGTCGTCAGCCTTCGTTTCTCGTCGACTTCACAGCGGATATCCTGCTCGCGCCGATCAGGACACTTGGATCTCCGACCTGGCGCTCCGGGAGGCCGGGGCCCGTAACGCGCGGACCCGTCCCCGGGACGGACACGCTGTGGGGCACACCGACACGTCGTTGCGATTCGTCTCCCGCCCGGACAGGCGTCGACGCATACAACAAACCCGCAGGATACCCGCGCGGACGCACGCGGGTCAAAACACGGATCGCTGTGGCAGTCTCCCAGCCGCTCTCCAGTATGCAGCATCGTCCGCGGGGCCCGGCCCGGCGGCCCCGCCCCGGCCGGAAGGCCGTTTCAGACGATCTTGGTGTTCCCTCCCCCTTATAGGGATAAGGTGCCGCCGACCGGTCCACGCCGGCGCCGCCGGCCCGCACCCGGGAGCCCCCGCTGTCCCCTGCCCGCAGAACCGGTGCCCGCAGATCCGGTGCCCGCAGATCCGGCCGACGGCCCGGACGCCATCAGGCCCGGCACTCCGGCGAGCCCGCGGCGCGCGGCTCCTCTCCTTCTCCTCCCCCCTCTTCCACCCACGGCTCCTCGTCGGCGCGACCCGACCGGCCCGCGGGATCCCGGCGGCGGCGTCGCCGGGGGCGGACGGGACGGCCCGGCTCCCGGCCCCTCATCGCGATCGCGGTGACCATCGGCGCGTCGGCCCTCGCCATCGGCACGGGCGTCGCGCTCGACCGGCTCGTCCTGCCCCAGTTGCGGTCGGAACCGATCGCCGCGTCCGACCACGGCGGCGGCCCGTCCGGCACGGGAGACTCGGGCCGAAGGGACGAGCCCGGCGCCGGGACGGGCGGCGGAGCCGGCCCCGGGCGCGGCACCCGCACCGCGCCCGCC
>NZ_JBEYYT010000171.1:0-18300 GCF_040645715.1 Spirillospora sp. NPDC046719
GGCGGGCCCGGTGCGCGGGCCGTCCGGGATCGCGGCGGCGCATCTCGAGGCGCGGCGCTGCGCGGACGCGCTGCTCGCCCTCGGCCGCCACGGGGACGGCGCCGGCGCGTCCGAGCTGGGCTTCGTCGGCCTGCTGATCGGCGACGGCCGGGACGTCCCGGGCTTCCTCGACGGCACGCTCGGACCCGTCCTCGGCTATGACGAGCGGCGCGGCACGGCGCTCGTGCAGACCCTGGACGCCTACTTCGGCACCGGCGGCAGCCTGTCCCGGACGGCGGAGCGCCTGCACATCCACGTCAACACCGTCAGCCAGCGCCTGGAGCGCATCTCCCGCCTCCTCGGCGACGACTGGCAGTCCCCCGAGCGCGCCCTGGAACTCCAACTGGCCCTCCGCCTCCACCGCCTCTCCCGCTGAGGCCCCGCCCGGGCCCGGTCACGGCGCCGCCGTCCGGCCCGCGGGAGGACGGCCCGCCGGGAAATGCGGCGGGACCACCTGGGCCTGACGGGCCAGGAGGTCGGTGAAGGCCGTGGTCAGACGGTCGGGCCGGGTGCGGGTATAGGCGGTCAGCGTACGGCGGATCGAGGGGTCCGGGCGGAGGGCGACGCCGTCGAAGTCGGGCGGGATGATGTTGGCGGGCACCAGGGCGGGGCCGAGGCCGGCGGCCAGCAGGAGCGCGGCGGAGGTCTGCTCGGCGCGGACCGCGATCGGCGGCCGGAAGCCCGCCTCCGCCCAGGCGCGGTCGACCAGGTCGGCCAGGCCGTTCCCCGGGGAGTAGTGCACCCACGCGCGGTCGGCGAGCTCGGCGAGGGCGAGGGTGCCGGCCGGGCTCGCGGCGAGGGGGTCGTCGGCAGGGAGCACGACGGCGAACTCCTCGACGCCCAGTTCGCGGACGGGTCCCTCCCAGCCGGCCGGTGCGGGGCCGACGGCGAGGTCCGCCCGGCCGGCGGCCATCGCGGCCTGCAGGTCGTCGGTGTGCGGGTACTCGCGGAGCCGGATCCGGACCCGCGGGTGCCCCCGCCGCCAGGCGCGCAGGACCGGCGGGAGGATGCCGAGGCTGACGGAGTAGACCACGGCGACCTCCAGCTCGCCCTCGTCCAGCCCCGCCGAGCGGCGGGCCACGGCGTCCAGCCGGACGGCCTCGGCGAGCGCGGCGCGGGCGTGCGGCAGGACCGCGCGGCCCAGGGGCGTGAGCCGCACGGCGCGCGGGAGACGTTCGAGCAGCGGGCTGCCCAGGGCGGTCTCCAGGGCCCTGACCTGGTGGGACAGCGCGGGCTGGGTGACGTGCAGCTGCTCCGCCGCCCGGGTGAACGAGCCGGTGTCGACCACGGTGACCAGGTATTCGAGCTGCCGCAGCGTTGCCATGAAGAGATTCTATCGCTGCGGTAGAAAACAAGCCTTGGACTAATCGATGCAGGTCAGAGCAGAGTTATGGAGCAGGCCAGGAGGCGCGGGACAGCGCCCCACGGCCGATCCCGACCCGCAGAGGAGCTCCCTCATGTCCATCCTTCACGGCCCGGCTCTCGACGGCCGGCGGCTCGTCGTCGTGGGCGCCGGCTCGCATACCGGCCGCCTGCTCGCGGGCACCGTCTCCGCCGCCGGCGCCGAACTGGTCCTGGCCGGACCCGACGTCCGCAAGCTGGAGAGGGCCGCCGGCGAGCTGCCCGGCCCGGCCGAGGTGATCCCGGTCGACCTCGCCGACGAGCGGTCGATCGCCGCGCTCGCGACCGCGGCGGGCCGCTTCGACCACCTGGTCTCCACCGCCGCGATGCCCGCCAACGGGCCGCTCGCGGAACTCGACCTCGCCGACGTGCGGCGGGCGTTCGCGGCGAAGGTGATCGGGCCGCTGCTGCTCGCCAAGCACCTGGCCGGGCAGGTCGCCGAGGGCGGCTCGTTCACCTTCTTCTCCGGCGTGGCCGCCTGGCGTCCCGCCCCGGGACGGACGGTGATGGCGACGACCAACGGCGCGCTGGCCTTCCTGGTCCAGGCGCTCGCGGTGGAGATCGCCCCGGTCCGGGTCAACGCGGTCTCGCCCGGCATCGTCGACACCGGCTCCTGGGACGGTCTCGGCGCGGGCAAGGACGCGTTCCTGCGGGGCGTCGCCGAGCGCAACCCGGCCCGCCGGGTGGGCGGCCCGGACGACCTGATCAAGGCGGTCCTCTACGCCATCGACAACCCCTACGTCACCGGGACCGTGCTGCACGTCGACGGCGGCGGCCGTCTCGCCTGACGCCCAACGATCCAACCGGGCGTGCCGTCCGGGCGGTCCGGACGCGGTCCCCGGCGCCCCCGCACGGCCGCGCGGCGCGCCCTCTCGGGGTGCACGCCGCGCGTCGTCGTTAGGGGCGGGGCTCAGACGGGGGTGGTGACCTTGGCGGGGGCCGGGTCGGGGCGGCGGCGGGCGGTGCGCTTGGCGAGGAGGTCCCGGGCGGTGCCCCAGACGCCGCGCCGGAACACCAGCACCACCACGATGAAGATCGCGCCGGTGATGATCCCGGTCTCCTGGAAGCCGGCCGTGGCGAGGTAGTCGTTCAGCTCCACGATCAGCGCGGCGCCGATCGCGCCTCCCCACAGGGTGCCGATGCCGCCGAGGACGACCATCATCACGGCCTGCCCGGACGTCGTCCAGTAGACGCCGTCCAGGGACGCGAAGCCGTGACCGATGGCGAACAGGCCGCCGCCCAGCCCCGACAGCGCCGCCGACAGGACGAACACCAGCAGCTTGTAGCGGTCGATGCTGTAGCCCAGCGCGCGCGCACGCGCCGGGTTGTCGCGGATGGACACCAGCACGCGGCCGAACGGCGACCGGACGATCCGCCACGCGACGAACAGCCCGGCCAGGATGAACGGCAGCCCCGCGTAGTAGAAGTAGAACGGCTCGGACAGGTCGACGCCGAAGAAGTCCCTCGGGATGCCCTGCAGGCCGTTCTCCCCGCCCGTCACGTCCCGCCACTGGTTGGCGACGAAGTACACCATCTGCGCGAAGGCCAGGGTGACCATCGCGAAGTAGATGCCGCGCAGCCGGATCGACAGGAACCCGATCGGGACGGCGAGCGCCGCGGAGAACGCCGCGCCGCCGAGGACCGCGACCGGGAACGGCAGCCCGGAGTGCACCGCGATCAGGCCCGTCACGTAGGCGGCGGACCCCCAGAACGCGGCGTGCCCGAACGACAGCAGCCCGGTGAAGCCGAGCAGCAGGTCCACGGCGGCGGCGAACAGCGCCCAGCAGGCGATGTCCATCGCGACCGGCGGATAGACGAACCACGGCAGCACCAGCGCCGCGACGAGCCCGATGACCAGCAGCACCGGCCGCCCGGCCAGCCTGGAAAGGATCACAGTGCCTCCTCCCTTCCGAACAGGCCCGCCGGGCGCCACAGCAGCACGGCCGCCATCAGGATGAACACCAGCGTCTGCGACAGCGACGGCACGTAGTAGTTCCCGAGCGCCGAGACGATCCCGACCGCGAACCCCGCGGCGACCGACCCGAACACCGAGCCGAGGCCGCCGATCACCACCACGGCGAACACCGTGATGATCAGGTCGGAGCCCATCAGCGGGTTGACCGCCCGCATCGGCGCGGCGAGCACGCCGGCGAA
Source organism: Spirillospora sp. NPDC046719 (assembly GCF_040645715.1). Classification (NCBI taxonomy): domain Bacteria; kingdom Bacillati; phylum Actinomycetota; class Actinomycetes; order Streptosporangiales; family Thermomonosporaceae; genus Spirillospora; species Spirillospora sp. NPDC046719. The sequence goes on from NZ_JBEYYT010000171.1 coordinate 3,595, forward strand.
CGCGGCGAGCGCGACGCCGAACCCGAACACCGGCGTCACCCAGCGGGCCACGTCGATGCCGAGCGCGCGGGTCAGCTCCGGCCGCTCGGTCGCCGCGCGGACGATCATGCCGACGCGGGTCCGGGTCAGCACGACCCACACCGCCCCGCACACCACGACCGACACCGCCAGCACGAACACCTGGTAGGCCGGGTAGGTGAACAGGCCGAGGTCCACGGAGCCGCCCAGCGCGGACGGCCGCGGATACGGCTGGGACTGCACGCCGTACTCCCGCTTGACGAGGTCCTGAAGGATCAGCGCGAGACCGAAGGTGAACAGGAAGTTGTAGAGCGGGTCGAGGGGCGCCAGGCGGCGGATGAACAGCCGCTCCAGCACCGTCCCGGCCACGCCCAGCACGACCGGGACGAGCGGCAGCGCGACCCAGAAGTTCACGCCCCACGAGTCGAGCAGGACGTAGGAGCCGAACGCGCCCAGCATGTAGAACGCGCCGTGCGCGAAGTTGACCACGCCGAGCATCCCGAAGATGACGGCCAGGCCGAGGGCGAGCAGGGCGTAGAACGCCCCGCCCACCAGCCCGTTGAACGCCTGTTGCAGCACGCCGGGCCGCCCTACGGCTTGCAGGCGGCGTCGGGCTGCTGGAACGCCTGCACCGCCGGGATCGTCTTGATGATCTTCTCGTAGTCCCACGGCTCCTTGACCTCGGAGCCGGGCTTCACCTGCGCGATGTAGGCGTCGTGGACGAGGAGGTGGTCCTGCGCCCGGATGGTCCCGGTGGCGGTGAACACGTCGTTGACCTGGTGGCCCTCCAGCTGCTTCACCACGCCGTCGGACTTGTCGGTGCCGCCGCGCTGCACGGCCTCCAGGTACTGCAGGGCCGCGGAGTAGTCGGCGGCGTGCACGGCCGTCGGGCGCTTGCCCGTCTTGGCCTGGAACTTGTCCGCCCAGGCCCGGTTGCCCTGGTTGGCGTTCCAGTACCAGAAGTCGGTGAAGCGCGTCCCGGCGAGGGCGTCCGGGCCGAGCGAGTGGATGTCGGTGATGAACATCAGGCCCGTCGCAAGCCCGACGCCCTTGTCCCGCAGCTTGTACTCGTTGTACTGCTTCACGAGGTTGACGAGGTCGCCGCCCGCCTGCATGGCGCCGAGCACCTGCGGCTTCGGCTTCATCCCGGGCGCCTTCAGCAGGAACGTCGAGAAGTTGTCGTTCGGGAACGGCGTCGGGTCGGACTTGACGACGGTGCCGCCGGTCTCCTGCACCGCCGCGGAGAACGTCTTCTGCATGTCCTGCCCGAACGCGTAGTCCGGGTAGACGATGTACCAGTTCTTCGAGCCGTCCTTGGTGACCTCGCTACCGGTCCCGTGGGCCAGCATGTAGCTGTTGTAGCCGTAGTGGAAGGTGTACTTGTTGCACTGCTTCCCCTCCAGCGCGGTGGACGCGGCGCCGACGTCGATGAACAGCTTCTTCTTGTTCTTGGCGACGTTCGCGACGGCGAGGGCGGCCGACGAGGTCGGCACGTCCACGATCAGGTCGGCCTTCTGCCGGTCGTACAGCTCCTGCGCCTTGGAGTTCGCGATGTCCGGCTTGTTCTGGTGGTCGGCGTCCACCACCTCGATCTTCTTCGCGACGGCCTTGCCGCCGTACTTCGCCTTGTAGTCGGCGACCGCCATCCTCACCGCCTCGACGGCGTTCTTGCCCGACAGGTCGGCGTAGACGCCGGACTCGTCGGTGAGGACGGCGAGGACCACCTTGCCGTCGCTGATCTTGCCCCCGCCCCCGCCGGGTCCGCCCGCGCAGCCGGCCAGCAGCGCTCCGGCGGTGGCGAGCGCCGCCGAACGTCGCACAAGTGTCATCGGGGTTCTCCCTGCTGTTCCGAGGTGGTTCTTAGATTCCGAGGTATTCGAGGAGCTCGCCCTCGCGGGCGAGGACCTCGTCGTTGTCCAGCGACTCCACGACGCGGCCCTCCGCGAGCAGGTGGTGGCGGTCGGCCACGGTCGCGGCGAAGTGCACGTTCTGCTCGATGAGCAGGACGGTGACGCCGGCGGCCTTGACCTCCCGCAGGATGGCGCCGATCTGCTGGACGATCAGCGGCGACAGGCCCTCGGTGGGCTCGTCGCACAGCAGCAGCCGGGCACCGGTCCGCAGCACCCGGGCCAGCGCGAGCATCTGCTGCTCGCCGCCCGACAGCTTCGTCCCGGGGAACCGGCGCCGCTCCCGCAGCCGCGGGAACGTCTCGTACACCCGCTCCAGCGACCACGGCTCGTGGGCGTCGTCCGGCCGCGCGACGGGCGGGAGGGTGAGGTTCTCCTCGACGGAGAGCGTCGCGAAGACGCCGCGGTCGTCGGGCACGTAGCCGAGCCCGCGGCGGGCCCTCTTGTGCGGCCCGAGCGCGGTGATGTCCTCGCCGAGGAACTCGATCGTCCCCTTGGCGTCCTTGTGGAGGCCCATGAGGCAGCGCAGGAGGGTGGTCTTGCCCGCGCCGTTGCGGCCGACCAGAGTGACGATCTCGCCCTCGTCGACGCGCAGCGACACGTCGCGCAGCGCCTGCGCCTCGCCGTACCAGGCCGACAGTCCGTCAATGCGCAGCATTGGAGTCTCCGAGGTAGGCGGTGACCACGCGCGGGTCGTGGCGGATCTCGGCGTAGGGGCCCTCGACGAGCACCCGTCCCTGCTGCAGCACGGTCACCCGGTCGGCGAGGCTGGAGACGACGCTCATGTTGTGCTCCACCATCACGACGGTCAGCGACCGGTCGCCGGTCTCGCGCACCCGCTGGATGAGCTGGACGGTGCGGTCGACGTCCTCCACGCCCATGCCGGCGGTCGGCTCGTCCAGCAGCAGCACCTTCGGGTCCAGCGCGAGAGCGAGCGCCAGCTCCAGCGCGCGCTTGCGCCCGTAGGCGAGGGTGCCCGCGGGCGTCGCGCCGTGACCGTCCAGGCCGACCTGTTCGAGCAGCTCGGCGGCGCGGTCGGAGAAGCGCCCGAGCGCCTTGTCGGACCGCCAGAACCGCCAGCCGAGCCCGGTCCGGCCGGCCAGCGCCAGCTCGACGTGCTGGAGCGGGGTGAGCTCCGCGAACAGGCTGGTGATCTGGAACGACCGGGCCAGCCCGAGCCGCGCGACGTGCTCGGGGCTGCGCCCGGCGAGCTCGTCCGAGCCGAGCCGCACGCTGCCCGCCGTCGGCTTCAGGAAGCCGGTGAGCAGGTTGAACAGCGTGGTCTTGCCCGCGCCGTTCGGCCCCACCAGCGCGTGCACCGAGCCCTCCGCGACGTCCAGGTCGACGCCGTCCACGGCCCGGAAGCCGCGGAACTCCCTCACCAGGCCCCGCGCCGCCAGAACCGGGGCCCCTGGGACGGGACCGGCCATGCGCCCTCCTCGCGTTCCTAGGGGTGACCCGGACCACTCCGGGCCGCCGTGACCGGGAACGCTAAATCGCGTCCGGAGAGCGGACCATGTGAGGCGCACCCACATTCCGGCCGCCCGATACGGGTGTGACCCACATCACGTGCAGGTCACGGCCGCCGGCACATGCCCCCGCGCCCGGATATGTGGGCCGCGCACGTGGCCGCGCTCACGGGCGCTCACCACCATGACGGCACCCGTCCCCGCACCGGGGACCCGTCGAAGGAGCCGGGATGCCGAAAGTCCGCAGCCTCCTGACCGCCACCGCCTTCACCAGCACAGCCTTCACCAGCACAGCCTTCGCCGGCGCCGCCCTGACCGCCGCCGCGCTCACCGCCGCCCTCCCCGCGCAGGCGCAGGCCCGTGAGTGCGCGCCCCGCGTGACGGTTCCGGGTGCGCAGAAGCAGGTCGCCGCCTGCCTCGACGACCTCACCACAGCGGGGACGGTCGCGTCCGGGCACACCGTCCCCGCCGACTGGGCGGGCCTGCAGTCCACCGCGACGACGAACCCCGCGCACGTTCCGGGCGTCCAGATCGACGGCTACTTCCCGGACACCTCGACGTTCAACACCAACAACGGCTGGAACCACGACGCCCAGTTCGTCATCCGGCTCCCCGAGCACTGGACGGGCGGCCTCGTCGTCGCCGGCCCGCCCGGCAACCGCCGCCAGTACGCCAACGACTTCACCATCTCCGACTGGGCGCTCTCCAAGGGCTACGCCTACGCCGCCACCGACAAGGGCAACAGCGGCACCGAGTTCTACAAGGACGGGAAGCGCCCCGGCGACGCGATGGTCGAATGGAACGACCGGCTGACCCAGCTCACCCGCGCCGCCAAGAAGGTCGTGGCCGGCCGCTACGGTCACGCGCCCCGCCGCACCTACGCCGCGGGCATCTCCAACGGCGGCTACCTCGTCCGCTGGCAGCTGGAGAACCACCCCGAGCTGTACGACGGCGGTATCGACGCCGAAGGCACGTTGTGGCGCGCGGACGGCCCGAACCTGTTCACGTACCTGCCGTCGATCCTGCGCGCGTACCCGTCGTACGCGGCCACCGGCGACCCGTCCGCGCACAAGGCGCTCCTCGACGCCGGCCTGGCGCCGGGCTCGGAGTTCCTATGGCCGTTCCACAACCAGGTGTACTGGGGCCTCACCCAGACCATCTACCGCAAGGAGTTCGACCCCTCCTACACGGGCGACGAAGCGGACTACAACTACGCCGCGCGCCCCCGCTCCGTCCACAAGGCGGTGGCCCGCGTCGCCCTGACGGGCCGCATCCGCAAGCCGCTCATCACCCTGCAGGGCACCTACGACTCGCTCCTGCCGATCGGCACCGACTCGGACGTGTACAGCAGGATGGTCCGCGCCCGCGGCTCCGCGCTCTACCGCTACTACCGCGTGGAGGCCGCCAACCACGTCGACGGCCTCTACGACACCTATCCCGACAAGCTCCGCCCGCTGCTGCCGTGCATCCGCAGCGCGTTCACGGCCCTGGAGTCCTGGACGACGAAGCACCAGTCCCCGCCCGCGAGCGCGACCCTGCCCCGCCCGGCGACCGGGGACCTCGTCAACACGTGCTCTCTGGAGTCCGCCTCGTAGGACGGCCTCGAAGGCGCCTCGTAGTGCGCCTCTTAGGGCGCTCTGTCGGGCGTTCAGGCGCGGAAGTACGGGCCGGTGGAGCGCACGATCAGGTCCAGCGGGACCCGCAGCGGCTTGTCGTCGATCGAGGACTTGGTCAGGTAGCTGCACCGGTAGCCGGTCTTCTGCCCGAGCGGCACCTGCTTGACCGCCGGCATGTCGTCGCAGCGGAGGTCGGTGCCGGCGTCGTGGTTGTTCGCCCAGAAGTCGGCGGTGGCGCCCTTCGCCGTCAGGATGCCGGCGCTGGGCTCGGCCTGGTAGGCGAGCGTCAGCCCGCCCATGGACGGCCCCTGGATCGTCACGGGCCAGGTCACCTTGACGCCCTCGTAGGTGACCGTGCAGGTGACCTTCGAGCCCTTGGCCGCCGCGACCGACTTCCGGTCGCACGCGGCGCTGGTGCGGCCCGGCGTCCCCGCCATCTTGACGGTCCGCTCGCGCAGGTCGTACTTCAGCTCCTCGATCAGCGGGGCGCCGTCGCGCGGCGAGGGCCTGATGACCGGGGAGGCCGTGGTCGAGGGGTCGGGCGCCGAGATCGGGTGACCGCTCGGCGCCTCCTCGGCCGCCGGCTTCTCCTTCCCCGAGGACGACGCCCCTCCGCCGCATCCGGCCGCCAGAGCGCACGCGGCCAGCACCAGTGCGCAGGAGTACGGAAACTTCATGATCAAAGTTATAGTGCCTCCCGCGCACCCGTCTGACCAGCGAAGCCGGGATCGTCCGCACCCGGAACCCGCGCGCCGGCCCCGGGAGCAGGCGCCCGGATCAGGCGCCGGGATCAGGCGCCGCGGGACCAGGCGAGGAGCGCGTCGGCGGGCAGCGTGTTGACGACCCGGTCGGCGGGGACCGCGCAGCGGGCGGCGCGCTCGCAGCCGAAGTGCTGCCAGTCGAGCTGGCCCGGCGCGTGCGCGTCGGAGTCGATCGAGAAGCGGCACCCGGCCTCGACGGCGAGGCGCAGCAGCCGCTTCGGCGGATCGAGCCGCTCCGGACGCGAGTTGATCTCCACGGCGACGTCGTAGGCGGCGCAGGCGTCGAAGACCAGCGCCGCGTCGAACTCCGACTCCGGGCGCAGCCCGCCGCGCTTCCCGCCCGCCTTCACGATCCGCCCGGTGCAGTGCCCGAGCACGTTCACGCGCGGGTCCGCGATCGCCGCGACCATCCGCTTCGTCATGGCGACCCGGTCCATCCGGAGCTTGGAGTGGACGCTCGCGACGACGACGTCCAGCCGGCCGAGGAGGTCCGGATCCTGGTCGAGGGCGCCGTCGTCGAGGATGTCCACCTCGATGCCGGTGAGGATCCGGAACGGCGCGAGCTCCTCGTTCAGCTCGGCGACGACGTCCAACTGCCGGCGGAGGCGGTCGGCGGACAGGCCGTTCGCCACGGTCAGGCGCGGCGAATGGTCGGTCAGGGCGAGGTACTCGTGGCCCAGCGAACGGGCCGTCTCGGCCATCTCCCGGATCGGCGAACCGCCGTCCGACCAGTCGCTGTGCGTGTGCAGGTCGCCGCGCAGGGCCGCGCGCAGCGCGGCGGTCGCCTCGTCGAGCGGCTCGCCCTCGGTGGCCTCCAGCCGGCGCAGGTAGACGGGGGTCTCGCCGCGCAGCGCCTCCTCGATCACCAGGGCGGTGACCTTCCCGATGCCGGGCAGCTCGGTCAGCGTGCCGTCGCGCGCCCGGTCCCGGAGCGCGTCCGGTGCCGTCGCCTCGACCAGGTCTGCGGCCTTGCGGAAGGCCCGGACGCGGTAGGTCGGCTCATGCGCGCGCTCCAGCAGGAACGCGATGCGCCGCAGCGCTTCGACGGGCTCCACGCCCTGCACGGTACCCAGGTATGACGCGTACGTCGCACCGTGGTGGCATACGCGTCCGGCCGCGGTGTCTCTAGCCTGGGGCTCATGGCCGGGCAGAACGACGACGGCGCGCCCTCGGCGCCGAACAGCCTGCTGTGGGGCGTCCTGGCCGCGGCCGTCACCGGCCGGGCCGACCCGGTCCCGCAGGACCGGCCGTGGCCGACCCTGCTGCGCTGGACGCGGTTCGTCGGGATCGGGAGGCTGCCGTACGGGCTCGTCGTCAACGTCGCCGGCATCGGCCTGGCCATCGCGCTGGCCGCCGGGACGAACTCGCTGCTCGCGACGCCGCAGCCGGCGCGGCCGGGCGTGCACGTCGACGCGCTCGTGCGGCTGCTCGCGTCGATCGCGGTGACGCTGCCGCTCGCGCTGCGCGACCGGCACCCGCTCGGCGCGTGGCGGCTCAGCTTCGTGGCGATGGCCGTCATACCGGCCGGCCAGTGGCTGACCGTCCCGTACCTCCCGGCGGGGACGTTCGCCGCGATCGTGTGCCTGTACACGGTCGCGGTGCGGTGCGCGCGGGACATCACCATCGGCGTGGGCCTGCTGTCGCTGGCCGGAGTGTGGGTCAAGGACGCTCAGACCGCGGGCGGCGCGACCGTCGTGCTGCTGCTCGCCCTGGTCGTCGGGTACGCCGTCCGGCTGCGCAACACCTCGCGGACGCAGCTGGCCGAGCAGCGCCGCGAGCTGGTCGAGCAGGAGAAGCGCCACCAGGCCGCGGAGGCGGTGCTGACCGAGCGGCAGCGGATCGCGCGGGAACTGCACGACGTGGTGGCGCACCACATGTCGATGATCGCGATCCAGGCGGAGGCCGCGCCGTACAAGGTCGAGTCCGTCCCCGACGAGACCCGCCGCGACCTGACGGAGATCCGCGCGACCGCGCTCGACGCGCTCACCGAGATGCGCCGCATCCTCGGCGTGCTGCGCTCCGAGGACGGCGCCGAGACCGCGCCGCAGCCGAGCCTGGAACGGCTGGACGAGCTGGTCGCGCACGCGCGCGGCGCCGGGCTGACCGTCTCGACGCGGCTCTCCGGCGACCTGGCCGGGCTGCCGCCGGGCGTCGGGCTCACCGCGTACCGGATCCTGCAGGAGGCGCTGAGCAACGCGATGCGGCACGCGCCCGGATCGAGGGTGGCGGTCGCGGCGGTCCGGGAGGACGGCATACTGCGGCTCGGCGTCGTCAACGGCCCCCCGGGCGGCGGCCACGTCCCCACCCCCTCGCCTGAGGGCACCGGCCACGGGCTGATGGGGATGCGCGAACGGGCGGCCATGCTGGGCGGCGAGGTGTCCGCCCGGACCACCGTGGACGGAGGATTCGCCGTGAACGCCACCCTTCCGGTGAAGGCGCGGGCCGCGACGTGACCGTCCGCGTGGTGATCGTCGACGACCAGGGCATGGTCCGCACCGGGTTCGGGGTGCTGCTGAACGCCCAGCCCGACATCGAGGTCGTCGGGGAGGCGGTGAACGGCGAGGAGGGGCTGCGGCGCGTCGCCGAGCTGCGGCCCGACGTCGTCCTGATGGACGTGCGGATGCCCGTCATGGACGGCCTGGAGGCGACCCGGCGGCTCCTCGACGGCCGCGGCGGCGACTCAGGCGGGGACGGCGGCTCAGGCGGGGACGGCGGCGACGCGCCGAAGGTCCTGATGCTGACGACCTTCGACCTGGACGACTACGTCTACGAGGCGCTGCGCGCCGGGGCCAGCGGGTTCCTGCTGAAGGACGCGTCGGCCGCCGAGCTCGCCGACGCCGTCCGGATCGTCGCGGCCGGCGACGCGCTGCTGTCCCCGTCGATCACGCGGCGGCTGATCGCCGAGTTCTCCCGGCTGGGCGGGCCGCGCGCGCCGTCCCGCAAGCGGCTGGAGGAGCTGACCGAGCGGGAGACCGAGGTGCTCGCGCTGGTGGCGCGGGGCTTGTCCAACGGCGAGATCGCCGCGGAACTGGTCGTCGCCGAGCAGACCGTCAAGACGCACTTCGGGCGCGTCCTGATGAAGCTCGGGCTCCGCGACCGGCCGCAGGCGATCGTGTACGCCTACGAGGTCGGCCTGGTCCGGCCCGGCGACTGACGCCCCGCGGGCACCCTCCCGGGTATCGCCCGTCATACCGGGGTCGCACGCCGCAGGACCGCACCACCGGTTGATCCGCGCGACGGCGTCCGGTTCCTAGCGTCCTGGTCAGTGCTTCACCACTGACCAGGAAGGACGTCGGATGAGCGGCGCGCACCCGGCCCCCGGCCGGCGCACCAGGGCGGTCGCGGCCGCCGCCGTGCTGACGGTGACGGCCTCGACCACCGCGGCCGCCGGGCACGCCGAGGCGTACGCGGGCCCGGCGCGTCTCCCGGACCTGTCGGCCGCGACGCTGGACGCCCGCTACCAGGCGGCGGGCGCGGAGATCGCCCGGGCATGGGCGACGGCGCGGCGCGTCCGCGACCACGACCGGGCGCGGGCCCTGTCGGCGTTCCTCGCGCCGGGCCGCCGGTTCCTGTCGTTCGACGCGCGGGGCCGCGGCCAGGCCGTCGAGGTCATCGGCGATCTCGCGGCCGCCGACCGGATCGCGGTCGTGGTGCCGGGCGCCGACACCGCGCTCGCCAACTTCGACTCGCCGAAGTTCGTCGGCGGCGGCAGCCGCGCCCTGTACCGGCAGGCGCGCACCGGCGCGCCCGCCGAGCGGATCGCCGTGGTCGCCTGGCTCGGCTACCGGCCGCCGCGCACGCTCAGCCCCGAGGTGCTGACCGGCGGCCGCGCCGCGGCGGGCGCCCGCGCGCTCGGCCGGTTCCTCACCGGCGTCCACCGCGTCAACGGGCGCGCCCGGATCGCGCTGCTCTGCCACAGCTACGGGTCCGTGGTCTGCGGGAAGGCCGCCCGCCACCTGGGCGCCGCGCCGGTGGACGAGATCGCCCTGTTCGGCAGCCCCGGCGTCAACGCGCACCGGGCGTCCGACCTCGGCACGTCCGCGCGGGTCTGGGCGGGCCGCGCCGGCGGCGACTGGACGCGGTACGTGCCGAAGGTCAGCTTCGGCGGGATCGGGTTCGGCGCGGACCCGGTCTCGCCCGGGTTCGGCGCGCGGCGCTTCGACGCCGGGACGGGCCCGCACAGCGCCTACCTGAAGCCCGGGACCGTCGCGCTGCGCAACCTCGCGCTCATCGCCCTCGGCAGGGACGCGGAGGTGACCGGCTGAAACGGGCGTGCGGTGCGCTGCGGCCACCCCGGCCGGGATCCCCCACCGGCCCCGGATGGTAGAAAGGCCGAAGATGCCGCCGCCACCCAAGACGACCTCAAGGCGCGCCCGACGGTTGCGACGGGCGCTGGCCTGCGTGGTCTCCATCTCGGCCCTCATGCTCACCACCGCCGGGACGGGCCACGCCGACCCGTACGCCGCTCCCGCCGCCGTCCCGTCGATGGCGCCGTCGACCCTGGACGCCCGGTTCGCGACCGAGCGCCGGTCGATCGAGCAGGCGCTGCGGACGGCGCGCAACGTCGGTGACGGGAAGCGGGCGCGCGCGCTCGGCGCGTTCCTGGCACCGGACCGCCATTTCCTGTACTTCGACCCGCGCGGGCGCGGGCAGGCCATCGAGGTCGTCGGCGATCTCGCCCACGCACGGCGGATCGCGGTGCTCGTCCCGGGCGCCGACACGACGCTGACCGCCTTCGACCGGCGGGGCGGCAAGCCGTGGTCCACGCCCGGCGGCGGCGCGCGGGCCGTCTACGCCCGGGCGCACTCGCTCACCGCCGATCCGGGCCTCGCCGTCGTGGCGTGGCTCGGCTACGCCGCCCCCAGGACCTTCAGCGGAGACGTCCTGACCGACCAGCGCGCCGACGAGGGCGCGGGCGAACTGCTCGACTTCCTCGCCGGCATGCGCCGCGCGAACCCCACCGCCCGCGTAGCGCTGCTCTGCCACAGCTACGGCTCCGTCGTGTGCGGCCGCGCCGCGCTCCACCACCACGGCCATGGCTCGGCCGCCGCATGGGGGCAGGTCACCGACATCGCCCTGTACGGCAGCCCCGGCACGACCGCGTGGTCCGCCGCCGACCTGGCCGGCACCGCCCGCGTCTGGGCCGGACGCGGCGCGACGGACTGGATGGAGGACGTCCCGCACGTCCGCATCCTCGGCCTCGGGCTCGGGCCGGACCCGGTCTCCCGCGGGTTCGGCGCCCGGGTATTCGCCGCGGGCTCCGGCGGCCACAGCGACTACCTCTCGCCCGGCTCGATCCCGCTGCGCAACCTCACCGAGATCGCCCTCGGCGACGCCTCCGCCGTCGTCCGCGGCTGAGGCCCGTTCCGTACTCGGGGACGGAACATCGCCGGTTCGGTGGCACCCTAAGGAGGTGGACACCGCAAGCGAGGCCGAGATCCGCGAGCAGACCACCCAGCGCCTGGAGAAGGCGATGGGGACGTTCGGCACCGCGGCGCTGACCAGCATGGAGGAGCAGCTCCCCTGGTTCCGGCGGATGCCGCCGGACCAGCGCTCCTGGATCGGGCTGGTCGCGCAGGCGGGCATCGCCGCGTTCGTGGAGTGGTTCAAGAGCAACGAGCGGACCCGGCCCGCCATCGCCGGCGAGGTGTTCGGCACCGCGCCGCGCGAGCTGCTGCGGTCCATCAAGCTGCACCACACCATCGACATGATCCGGGTGATCATCGAGGTGGTGGAGACCCGGCTGGACGAGCTGGCCGCCCCCGGCGGCGAGGCCCAGCTCCGCGAGGCCATCCTGCGCTACACGCGGGACGTCGCGTTCGGCGCGGCCCAGGTGTACGCGCGCGCCGCCGAGACCCGCGCCGCCTGGGACGCCCGCCTGGAGGCCCTCGTCGTCAACGCGGTGCTGCGCGGCGAGGTCGACGACGGCATGCACTCCTGGGCGGCGGCGCTCGGCTGGACGTCCAAGCCCGTCACCGTGATCGCCGGGTACACCCCCGAGGACGAGGAGCCCGAGGTCACCATCGACCAGATGCAGCTGGCCGCCCGGCGCGCCCGCGCCGACGTGCTGGCCGGCGTGCACGGCCACCGCGTCATCGTGGTGGTCGGCGGCGACGCCGACCCGATGGAGGCGGCCCGCCCGATCGCCGCCAAGTGCGGGCCGGGGCCCGTCGTGGTCGGCCCGAAGGTCGGCGACCTCTACGAGTCGACCAAGTCCGCGCAGGCCGCGGTCGCCGGGCTGCGCGCCGCCGCCGGCTGGCCGGACGCGCCGCGGCCCGTCCCGGCGACCGAGCTGCTGCCCGAGCGGGCCCTCGACGGCGACGCCGAGGCCCGCCGGTACCTGGTGGAGGGTGTCTACAACCCGATGCTCGCCGCCGGTGCGCCGCTGCTGGACACGCTCACCACCTACCTGGAGCAGGGTTCGTCACTGGAGGCGACCGCCCGGCTGCTGTTCGTGCACCCGAACACGGTACGTTACCGGCTGCGTCGCGTCACCGAGCTCACGGGCCTCGCGCCGACCGACGGGCGCAACGCGTTCACGCTCCGCATCGCCCTGGTCCTGGGCCGGTTCGCCGCCCGCCCGCCCCGCGCCTGAGGCGCTTGTAGGGGTCGTACAAAGGGCCCGGACCAAACTTCGTCGCGATCGGCATCGTGAGCGGAGGGGCGTTCGCGAAAGGCTGGACGCCGTGATTCTCCTCGCATCGCCCGGCCAGGGCGCCCAGACCCCCGGCTTCCTGCAGCCATGGCTAGAGATACCCGGAGTCGCCGACCGTCTCGCCTGGTGGTCGGCCGTCACCGGGCTGGACCTGGTCAGGTACGGGACGACCGCCGACGCCGAGGAGATCCGCGACACCGCCGTCGCGCAGCCGCTGCTGGTCGCCGCCGCGCTCGCCGCCTACGAGGTGCTCTACGAGGACGCCGTCCCCGGCGCCGTCGCGGGGCACAGCGTCGGCGAGCTCGCCGCCGCGGCGATCGCCGGGGTGCTGACCCCCGAGGCCGCGCTGGTGCTCGTCCGGGAGCGGGGCCGCGCGATGGCCGAGGCCGCCGCCGTCACCGAGACCGGCATGACGGCCGTGCTCGGCGGCGACGCCGACGAGGTGCTCGCCGCCATCGACAAGCACGGCCTCACCCCCGCCAACGTCAACGGCGCCGGCCAGGTCGTCGCCGCCGGGACGACGGAGCAGCTCGCGAAGTTCGCCGACGAGCCGCCCGCCAAGGCGCGGCTGCGGGCGCTGTCGGTCGCCGGCGCCTTCCACACCGCCCACATGGCCCCCGCCGTCGACACCCTCCGCCGCCTGGCCCCCGGCGCCCCCGTCGCCGACCCCCGCACCAAGCTGCTGCAGAACCGCGACGGCGCCGTCGTCGCGTCCGGCCGCGACTTCGTCGGGCGCCTCGTCGAGCAGGTCAGCGCCCCCGTGCGCTGGGACGCGTGCATGGCGACGATGCGGGAGATCGGCGTCACCGGGATCATCGAGCTGCCCCCGGCCGGGACCCTGGTCGGGCTCGCCCGGCGCGAGCTGAAGGGCATCGAGCTGGTGGCCCTCAAGACCCCCGCGGACCTGGACAAGGCCCGCGAGCTGATCAAGGCGGACGCGGCATGACCGGCCTGCGCATCCCCGAGGCGGCCGCGGGCGCCCGCATCCTCGCGTTCGGCGACTACCGCCCGGCCCGGATCGTCACCAACGACGAGCTGTCGCGGACCGTCGACACCAACGACGAGTGGATCCGCACCCGCGTCGGCATCCAGGAGCGGCGGATCGCCGGCGACGACGAGGGCATCGTCGAGCTCGGCGTGCACGCGGGCGGCAAGGCCCTCGCCAACAGCGGCCTCGACCCGTCCGACATCGACCTGGTGATCCTCGCGACCTGCTCGGCGGAGTCGCCGATGCCCGGCCACGCGCCGCAGGTCGCGCACCGGCTCGGCATCGACGCTCCCGGCGCCTTCGACCTGAACGCCGCCTGCGCCGGCTTCTGCTACGCGCTCGGCACCGCCAGCGCCGCCGTCCGCGCCGGCAGCGCCCGCAACGTGCTGGTGATCGGGTCGGAGAAGATGTCCCAGTGGATCGACTGGACCGACCGCTCCACCAGCATCATCTTCGCCGACGGGGCGGGCGCCGCGGTCGTCACCGGCAGCGAGTCCCCCGGCATCGGCCCGGTCGTGTGGGGCAGCGCCGGCGAGAACTACGACAAGATCATCATTGACGACCGGCACTCGTTCATCCGGCAGGAGGGGCAGGCGGTGTTCCGCTGGGCCACCACCGCCATCGCGCCGGTCGCGCTGGAGGCGTGCGAGCGCGCCGGGATCGCCCCCGGCGACCTCGCCGCCGTCGTCCCGCACCAGGCCAACCTGCGGATCATCCAGGCCATCGCCCGGAAGATGAAGGCCACCAACGCCGTGGTGGCCGACGACATCGTGCACTCCGGCAACACCTCGGGGGCCTCCATCCCGCTGGCCCTGTCCCGCATGATCGAACGCGGCGACGTGCCGTCCGGCGCCCCCGCCCTCCTGGTGGGGTTCGGTGCCGGACTGTCCTACGCTGCCCAAGTCATCCAGATCCCGTAGGCCGTCACGCCTGCCCGCAGGCTCTGGACCAACCCATCGAAGGAGATAGCAGAACCATGGCAGTCGCCACCGAGCAGCAGATCCTGGACGGCCTCGCCGAGATCATCGACGAGATCGTCGGCATCGACAAGTCCGAGGTCACCCCGGAGAAGAACTTCATCGACGACCTCGACATCGACTCGCTGTCGATGGTGGAGATCGCGGTGGCCGCGCAGGACCGCTTCGGCGTCGAGATCCCCGACGACGAGCTGCGCAACCTGAAGAGCGTCCAGGACGTCATCAACTTCGTCCAGAAGCTCCAGAGCTAGTTCCGGCCGGTGGCCGGGCCGTGCTCCGCACGGGCCGGCCGCAGGGAGGGCGCGCCGCCGGGCC